>JBARXR010000192.1:0-2919 GCA_049647445.1 Jannaschia sp.
CCCTGCGCGCCTGACGGGGCGCGCTCCGCTCTGCCGCGATTGTCTCGACTGGTCGGAGCGGCGGTCGCACCTGGCGGGACGGTTGGGCCGCGCGATCCTCTTGGCCATGGAAGATCACGGCTGGGTCCAGCGCGATGCGACCAGCCGGGCGGTGCGGTTCACACGGTCCGGGGCCGCAGCGTTCGACGCCGCTTTCCCTGCGACGGACGGCCACAGCCGACAGGCGGAACCAGGGCTCTGAGGGCAGTGTTATGTCTGTGACCAACCCGAAACCCGTTCAGGAGTCATCCATGCTCACCAGTTTTCTATTGCCCGTCCTCGCCTTCGGCACCTTGCTTGCCGTGACCGTTTTCGCGCTTGTCAGCCAGCAGAAGGTCCTTGATCGAAAGCGCGACCCCAACGCGCCGAAATCGACCTTGGCAGCCGACAAGGACTCGCACGGCAAGCCGGCAGACGTCTGAGACGCTCGACGCGACGAAAAAAGGCGGGCCGGTAGCGGCCCGCCTGTCGTGTTTTCAGGGCCTCGCGGCTCAGTTCTTGGACTTGTCGACCATCTTGCCGGCAGAGATCCACGGCATCATGCCGCGCAACTTTTCGCCCGTGGCCTCGATCTGGTGCTCGTCGTTCAGGCGGCGGGTCGCCTTGAACATGGGCTGGCCGACGGCGTTCTCGGCCATGAAGTCACGCACGAAACGGCCCGTCTGGATGTCGGTCAGAACGTCCTTCATCCGCTTTTTGGTCTCTTCATAGGGCAGGATACGCGGACCGCTGACGTATTCGCCGTATTCGGCGGTGTTCGAGATCGAGTAGTTCATGTTGGCGATGCCGCCTTCATAGATCAGATCGACGATCAGCTTCACCTCGTGCAGGCACTCGAAATAGGCCATCTCGGGAGCATAACCCGCCTCGACAAGCGTCTCGAACCCCATGCGGATCAACTCGACCAGACCGCCACACAGCACGGCCTGCTCGCCGAAGAGGTCGGTTTCGCATTCCTCGCGGAAGTTGGTTTCGATGATGCCCGAACGCCCGCCACCGATGGCGGAGCAATAGGACAGGCCGATTTCCAGCGCGCGCCCGGAGGCGTTGTTGTCGACGGCGACGAGGCAGGGCACGCCGCCGCCCTTGACGTATTCGCCACGCACGGTGTGCCCGGGACCTTTCGGCGCCATCATGATGACATCGACGGACTTCTTGGCCTCGATCAGCCCGAAATGGACGTTGAGCCCGTGGGCGAACGCGATGGCCGCGCCGTCCTTGAGGTGGTCGCGCACGTGGTTCTTGTAGGTCTGGGCCTGAAGTTCGTCGGGCATGGTGAACATGATCAGGTCGGCCCAAGCGGCGGCGTCCTCGATGCCCATGACCTTGAGGCCTTCGCCTTCGGCCTTGGCACGAGAGGGTGAGCCGTCGCGCAGGGCGACGACGACGTTCTTGGCGCCACTGTCGCGCAGGTTCAGCGCGTGGGCATGGCCCTGTGAGCCATAGCCAAGAATGGCCACTTTCATGTCCTTGATCAGGTTAACGTCGCAATCGCGATCATAGTAAACGCGCATGGAATCTCTCCTCCGGGATGATATTTCGGAAGCATGGATAGGAGAGTCCATTATGGAAAGCGAGAAGCGATCAGGATAGATTTGCGTGTCGGATCAAGATATCCATTCGCCAGACAACCGATATAAGAGAATATAATGCTTGACGATCTGGATCGACGGCTGCTGCGACAATGGCTTTCGGATGCCGAAATGACCCCGGCAGACCTGTCGGCTGTCCTTGGCCTGCCGACCGCGACCGTCGCGCGCCGGATCGAGCGGTTGCGGGAACGCGGTGTTCTGCGCGGCGTGCATGCCGTCATCGACTGGGCGGCGCTTGGCTACGCCGTCGAAGTGTCCTTGCGCATCCAGATCGACAAGACCGCACCGGGCGCGTTCGAGCATTTCATGGACGGCGCGCGCGCCATCCCGGAAGTGACCGAGATGCAGACCTTTCTGGGCCGGGTCGATCTTCGGCTAACCGTGATCGCGCGGGACATGGCCCATTGGCAGGCGCTTTACCGGGACCGGATCCTGACCCTGCCGCACATCGCCGAGATCGAGGCGCTGATGCATGTGGCGACGGTCAAGACGGACCAAAGCCTGCCGGTTTGACGGGGAACGGTCGGCGCGGGGCATCGAGCCCCGCACCGCCCGGGCCTCCGGCGGGGATATTTCTGCCAAGAGGAAGGAAGCGGGTTGGACCTTGACGAGATGGACCGCGCAATCCTGCGGGTCGTGCAGGGGAACGCACAATTGTCGGCGGGTGCCGTGGGCCGCGCCGTCGGCCTGTCGCAACCGGCGACGTGGCGACGGCTGCGGCGGCTGCGGGACGAGGGGGCGTTGCGCGGGCGGGAGTTGTCGCTGGACCTGGGCAAGCTCGGGTTCGGCGTGACGGTCTTTCTGGGCATCAAGCTGGCGACCCGGGGGCGTGTCTCGCTGGAGGACTTCGAACGCGCGGTGACGGCGATCCCCGAGGTGCGGCGGGTGGAGCATGTGCTTGGACGCTATGATTACCGCCTGCGCGTGACGGCGCGGGACCTGCCGGATTTCGAGCGTGTGCTCAGGCGGCGGATCATGGCCTTGCCCGGCGTGGGCGAGGTCGAGGCGAATGTGCTTTTGTCGGAAGAGCGGCTGACGGGGCCGATCTGATCTTTGGGCCCATGCCGGCGAGGTCCCGTGCCGCGCCGACCTGACGCCTATCGGAAACGCACAGCGGCAATATGGCAGCATCGGTATGCCCAGATAGGCTTTGCGGGCGCGCGCGTCCCATGTGACAAGACCGCAAACCGGAAGGAACGTACGATGGCATTGCTCGACAGCGTTGACCCGCAAGGTCTCGAAGAATTCTCGGTGGTGTTCACCGACCGCTCGCTCAATTCCATGAGCG
>JBARXR010000193.1:0-1559 GCA_049647445.1 Jannaschia sp.
GCCCGGATGCAGATCGAACGTCCCGCGAAACGGGTCCAGTCACCCCCAATCCCGGCATTTTCGTTGTCCGGCCCGGCGCGGAGACACGGCCATGAGCGTGATCGCAGTTTTGCGGGCTCTCGCGGGCTGCATCGCAAAGGCGGCGGAAGGGCGTGCTCGGACAAGGGGCGGGAAGGGAAAAGGGCAAGATAAAAGGGCATGCCACGAACGCCGCAAGTCCCTGACAGGACTGGCGTTTTCGCGTGCATGGCGGCCGGTCGTGTGCAGGCTTCCGAGATTTTCCCTGCGATTTCAATGCTCCGGCATGCATAGGGGCGTTCCAAAAAACGGTAGGGTCTTCGCATGACCGAAACCGAGCGCGACTTCCGGATCAGGCCCGGCAAGCCCCGCAGCACGCGTTCCCCGCGTCCGAAAGCCTTCGTCGACCAGGTGCTGAGGGCAGCCCAAAAGGCAGGCCACGTTTCGACGCGGCCAAGCGGCAAACAGCGAAGCCATTCGAGCTTCGGGCGCGGGCAAAGCCGATTTGGCCGTTCACGGCTTTTCTCGTCATCGCGCCGGGTCATGGTCGCTGCCCGGATCGCCCGACACAAGGGCCGCGCCTATCGCGCGGCCCCGCTCTCGACCCATCTCGCCTATCTGCGCCGCGACGGGGTCAGCCGGGACGAGGAGAGGGGGCTGCTCTTCGATGCCGAGACCGACGGTCTGGACGGCTCGGACTTCGCGGCGCGCTGCGAAGACGACCGGCACCATTTCCGCTTCATCATCTCGCCCGAGGATGCCGCCGAGATGGAGGACCTGCGCGGCTTCACCCGCGATCTCGCGCGCCGGATGGAGGCCGATCTCGGCACGCGGCTCGACTGGGTCGCCGTGGAACACTGGAACACCGACAATCCGCATGTGCATCTGATCGTGCGCGGCGTGGATGATCGCGGCGGCGATCTCGTCATCGCACGTGACTACATCAGTAGCGGGCTGCGCTCCCGCGCCGAAGACCTGGTCGCGCTGGAACTCGGACCCAAACCGGAGCACGAACTCCGGCATGCGCTCGAACGCGAGGTGACGGCGGAACGCTGGACGCGCCTCGACCGGGAGTTGCGCTATCATGCCGACGATCTCGGATTGCTGGATCTGCGACCCTCCGCGACCGGTCCTGAAGACCCGCAAATCCGACGATTGATGGTCGGTCGTCTGCAGCATCTTCGTAAGCTCGGTCTCGCCTCGGAAGGACGCCCCGGCGAATGGATGCTGGGGCTCGAGGCAGAACGCACGCTCCGCGATCTGGGTGAGCGCGGCGACATCATCAAGACGATGCACCGCGCCTTCGCCGAGCGCGGGCAGGACCGCGGCTTCTCAGACTTCGCCATCGACGGGGGTGGGGCAGGGCACCCGATCATCGGGCGGCTGGTCACAACCGGATTGCATGATGAGCAGGCCGGTACCGCCTATGCCGTGATCGACGGCACGGACGGCCGCGCGCATCATGTCCGGTTTTGGGGCCTCGACGCGTTCGACCACGCGCCTGCGCCAGGCGGCATCGTCGAGGTGCGGCGCTTTGGCGG
>JBARXR010000194.1:0-18858 GCA_049647445.1 Jannaschia sp.
GTTTCCGCCACGTCTACGCCTAGTACCGCGATTTCCATGCGGCGGTCGATGACCACGATCAGGATTGGCCGGACGCCACGATGGGCGTGCCATCCGGGCCGGAGGCGATCTGAGCGCACGTCCGCCCCGCGTCGATCCCCGTGGATCATCAAGGCGGCAATGGGCTGTGGTATGTCGGCCGCGAAGCTGCCTGTGACCGGGAAGATGAACATGGCCTCAACCTCGTCTGGCGCGACGGAACGGAGATCGTGAAAGTTGGCAGCTGCGACGGGCACATCACGAATGAACATGCCGACGACGACCCGGCGTTCGCGGATGTCGTCTATGCTGCGACAGATCCGACATGGTGGACGACGCGTAGCGGGTCGCAACGTCTTCAGGGACTGGCCGCGTGGGACTCTTGAGCTTAGGTGATCTCTGATGGCCCATGACCACCACCACATCGACCCCGCATCCGGCGACCGCAAGGTGGCCGCCGCTATCGCCGTGAACCTGGGGCTGACGGGAGCGCAAATCGTGGCGGGCCTTGCGTCCGGCTCCCTCGCAATGATCGCCGATGCCATCCACAACCTGTCGGATGCGCTGTCGCTCCTCATCGCTTTTGCGGCCCGCAAGATCTCACGGCGCCCATCCGACGCGAAGATGACCTTTGGCTATGGTCGGGCCGAGGTCGTCGCCGCCTTGGTGAACTACACTACGTTGGCCGTCATCTCGCTCTGGCTGGTCTGGGAAGGCATTGTCCGTCTGTTCGAGCCGCAGCCAATCGCGGGCTGGATCGTCGTGATCGTCGCCGGAATCGCGCTGGCGGTCGATCTGGTGACGGCGGCGCTGACCTATTCGATGTCCAAGACGTCCGTGAACATCCGCGCGGCCTTCATCCACAACCTTGCCGACGCTCTCGGGTCGGTCGGGGTGATCGTGGCGGGCACGCTGATCCTCCTCTTCGAATGGTATATCGTCGACGCCATCGTGACGCTTGGGATCGCGGGATACATTCTCTGGCACGTCTGGAAGGGGACGCCTCGGGTCATCGGCATGCTGATGCTCGGCGCGCCGCCGGACGTGGACGCGAACGAGGTTCTGCATGGCATGGAAAGCGTGGAGGACGTTGCCTCCGTCCACCATCTGCATCTTTGGGAAGTTCAAGAGGGAACGCCCGCCGTCGATGCCCATGTCGTCGTGAACAGCGCAGATCTCGCGACCGTTCGGACCCGCCTGATCGCATACCTGCACGACACGTTCGGGGTCGAGCATACCACGTTGGAGATGGAACGCCCCGGAGCCTGCCCCCCCGATCCAATCCGGATCGGCCACTGATGCTGATCGCTTTCAACAAGCCCATGAACATCCTCAGCCAGTTTACAGACGAGGGGAAATGGCAGGGTCTTTCGCGGTTCGGTCTGCCCAGGGATGTCTATGCCGCCGGGCGGCTGGATCGCGACAGCGAGGGCTTGCTGATCCTGACGGACAACGGCAAGGCGCAGGCGCGGATCACGTCGCCCGCCAGCCGGACGCCCAAGACCTATTTCGCGCTGGTGGAAGGCACGCCCGCGGCGCAGGCGCTGGACGCGCTGCGGCAGGGCGTGACCCTCAAGGATGGACTGACCGGCCCCGCCGCCGTCGAGGCGGTTGCAGCGCCAGACTGGCTCTGGCCCCGCGAGCCGCCCGTCCGCCTGCGCAAGACGGTGCCCGACGCGTGGGTCACGCTGACCATCACCGAAGGGCGCAACCGGCAGGTCCGCCGGATGTGCGCGCACGTGGGCCTTCCGGTCCTGCGCCTGATCCGCTGGTCGGTCGGCGACTGGACGCTGGAGGGCCTCGCCCCCGGGGGGTGGCGGGCGCTGTGACCGACCGGGAGACCGTGACCGTCGCGTCCCGCGCGGACCTTCGGGGATGGCTTGAGACAAACCACCGTCGGCGCGATGCGATCTGGCTTGCGACCTACAAGAAACATCATCCCGACCATTTCCCCTGGATCGAGGCCGTCGAGGAGCTTCTGTGCTGGGGCTGGGTGGATGCGGTGACGCGACGGGTGGACGGCGACCGGTCCGCCCATCTGGTCGCGCCGCGCAAGGCGACCTCCGCGTGGTCGGCCGTCAACAGGGCGCTTGTCGAGACGGCCCGCGCGTCCGGGGCGATGACGGCTGCGGGCGAGGCGGTCATCGCAACCGCCATGGCCAACGGCCAATGGACATTCCTCGATGACGTGGAGGCGGGCATCGTGCCGGGCGATCTGGCCCGCGCCCTGGGCGATCTGCGCCCGGTCTGGGACGGCTGGCCGCGCAGCGTCACGCGCGGCATGCTCGAATGGCTCAAGACCGCGAGGACGGATGCAACACGCTCGAAACGGCTCGCGGACATCGTCGAGAATGCTGCCCGGGGCCAGCGACCGTCGATCTTTCGCCGCTGACGTCAGACGGATGCCCGCGCATCCTCAAGGATCATGTCCGACGCCTTTTCCCCGATCATGATCGCGGGCGCATTCGTGTTGCCCGACACGATCTCGGGCATGATGGAGCAATCGGCCACGCGCAGTCCGCCGATGCCATGCACCCGCAGACGCGCATCGACCACGGCCCCCGGCCCCTGCCCCATCTTGCAGGTGCCGGTCGGGTGATAGATCGAGACGGAGTTGGATCGCGCCCAGTCGAGCGTGCCGTCGTAGTCGTCCATGGACAGGGACGCGGGCGGCCGGAACTCCTCCGATATCTTGTCGTTGAGCGGGGCATGGCGTCCGATCCGCCGCGCGATGTTGATGCCTTCCACCAGCGTCCGGCAATCCACGTCCTGGCTGAGGTATTTCGGCAGGATCTTCGGATAGACCCCGGCCTCGCCCGATGCGAGGCGGATCTCCCCGCGGCTCTCGGGTCTAAGCTGGCACACGGACATCGTGAAGGCCGAGAAGGGGTGGACCCCTTCGCCGGGGCTGTCCGCGCTCCAGGGCTGGACATGAAACTGGATATCCGGCGTGGCGACATGCTCGCCGGTCCGGAAGAACCCGGTGGCGAGCGACGCCGCCATCGTCATCGGACCCGACCGGAACATCGCGTATTTCAACGCGATGCGCGCCTGGTTCAGCAGGCTGCGAACCTCGTCGTTCAGCGTCGGCTCATTGCATTTGAACACGAGGCGCGCCTGCAGGTGATCCTGCAGGTTCTGGCCGACACCGGGCAGGTCGGCGCGCACCTCGATGCCGTGCGCGCGCAGGTGGGCGGCTTCGCCGATCCCCGACAGCATCAGAAGCTGGGGCGAATTGATCGAGCCACCGGACACGATCACCTCGCGGGTCGCGCGCACGATCCGCTCTGCCCCCGACCGCGTGCGATACGCGACGCCGACACAGCGCGCGCCCTCGAACACCAGCCGGGTCGCGGGTGCGTTGGTCACGATCGTCAGGTTGTCGCGGGTCCGCGCGGGGTTCAGGAACGCCACCGCCGACGAACATCGCCGCCCGTTCCTCGTCGTCAGCTGGAAATAGCTGGCACCCTCCTGAGTGGCCCCGTTGTAGTCGGGGTTGAACGGATAGCCCGCATTCTGTGCCGCCGCGACCCATGCATCGCAGATCGGGCGTTGCAGGCGCATGTTGGAGACCCAGAGCGGTCCTTCGGTGCCGTGAAAATCATCCGCCCCGCGCTCCTGATGCTGGGACCGCTTGAACAGCGGCAGGACGTCGTCCCAGCCCCAGCCGACGTTTCCCATCTGGCGCCAGCGGTCGTAATCCTCGGGCTGGCCGCGCACATACAACAGCCCGTTGAGCGAGGATGACCCCCCCAGAACCTTGCCGCGCGGCCAATCTATCTGGCGGCCGTTCAGACCCGGATCGGGTTCCGTGCGGTAGCACCAGTCGACGGACGGATTGTGCATCGTCTTGAAATACCCGACGGGCACGTGGATCCAGGGGTTCCAGTCCCGCGGCCCGGCTTCCAGCAGAATGACCTTGTTCTTCGGGTCGGCAGAGAGACGATTGGCAAGCACGCACCCCGCCGATCCGGCGCCGACGATCACGTAGTCACCCGTCACATCCGACATTCCCGGCCCTCCCAGTCCACCCTCCGCGCAAGATTTGCGAAAGAAAAGCTTGTCAGGTGCAACTTATGATGCTGAATAATGAGACTGCAAGTATCATAATTTGCAGTCTGGGAGGACATCATGAAAATATCAAACGCCCTGGGCGCAATTTCGCGCCGGGATCTTTTCAAGCTTTCGGGACAGTACGGCATGTCTTCGGTGTTGCTCGGCGCAGGCGCGCTGACCGCCGGCGCCACGCTGGGCGATGTCGCGCGCGCCGCCGAGTCGAGCTATGAAAAGCGCTTCGCCAAGGAAGCAAAGCACACCTTCAAGCTGGGGGCCGCCGGCTTCAACGAGCGGAACCTTCTGGTCGAACGTGCCGGGGTGCTGGAATTCGCGCGCGATCTCGAAAGCCGGACCGACGGTGAAATCCGCGTCGAATTCATCGGCGACAACCAGATCTGCAGCCAGACATCCTGCGTCGAGAAAACCCAGTCGGGTATCGTCGACATGTATGCCGCCTCGACCCAGAACTCCGCCGGCGGGGCACCGTATCTCAACGTGCTCGACTATGCCTACCAGTTCCGCACGCGGGCCGACATCTATCACTTCCTCTATTCACCCGAATCGGTCGCCCTTCTGCGCGATCCGTACGAAGCGCGGCACGGCCTGAAATTCCTGTTCAGCCACGCCGAGCTGCGTGGCATCCAGATGGGCTCATCTTTCGCGGACAAGCCGACTGTCACCTCGATCGAGGAACTGTTCGGGACCAAGAACCGGGTGACGGGCACCCAGCTGGGTCGTATCGCGATGCAGCTTCTCAACCTCAACCCGGTTCCGATCGCCTGGGAAGAAACCCTCGACGGCCTCAAGCAGGGTCTGATCGACGGTGCCGAGACATGGGCCTCCGCGGTGGCCTACGCCAACATGTCACCCGTCGTGTCCCAATCGGTCGATCTGCGTTTCTTCTGCGGCACCGAGCATACCGCGATGTCCGCTTCGGTCTTCGACGGTCTGGATGGCGAATTGCAGGACGCGGTGATGGAATCCGCCTATCTGACGCAGGTTCACGTGCAGGCCGCGAACGAGGCCGCCCTGGTCAACACGGTCGGCGCATCGAACCCGCAAAAGCCGGGCACGATCTTTGCCGAGAACGGTGTGCGCGTCGCCGACCTGTCGGACGCGGAAATCAGGAAGGCCGAGGAAATGTGCTCGCCCGAGTTCCAGCCCGCCGAGTGGGAGCAGTGGCGCGAGCGGCTCAACGGCTGGTCCGGTGGCCTCGACACCTATCAGGACATTTACAACGTGGCCCGTCAGAACCAGCACACGCTGGCCGAGAACGTCGAGCCGCGGCGCTGGTGGAAAGCCTGATCCGACCGGACTTCCGCAATATCGGATCGGGCGCCTTCGGCGCCCGGTTTCACGATGGGATGCGCGCGGGATCCGCGCAATAGGATTCCGGGATGCGACCGGGAGGGTCGCGACACATTTGGGAGGGAGCGTCGATGGATATCTTCGGCGGCATGGGCGAGATCATCTCCGCCCTTTTCGGGAACGACGCCTGGATGCTGGGGGATGCCCTCAAGCAGAACCAGCCGGCGGTCTGGTTCATGGGCCTTCTGGTCACGATCCTCGGGGGTCTCTTGATCATGTACCTCTACCGGGCCGTGCCCCTGCTCGAACGCAACTTCGAACCGGCGGTCATGGTGGTCAGCTACCTGGCCATCGGCTTCATCATCTTCGAGGGAGTGATCCAGCGTTTCTTCCTCGACGGGCAGGAGCCCTGGTCGACGACGCTGCCGCCGTTCCTGTTCCTTGTCATGACGTGGTTCGGGTGCAGCTATAACGTCAAGCTGCGCACCCATCTCGCCTTCGCGGAGTTCCGCACGGCCATGCCGCCAAAAGGACAGATCTTCTGCCTGCTGATCGACGCCGTGCTTTGGCTCGGCTTCGCGTGGATCGTGATCGTGACCACGACGCAGGAGACCGTCTCCGCCGCCGCGAATTTCCGCTTCATGGCGGGCACCGACAACGTGATGCAGTGGTGGTTCCTGGTTTCGGTTCCGCTGGCGTTCCTGTTCCTGTCGGGGCGCGTGTTCGAGAACCTGTTCAAGGACCTCGCCAACTATCGCGAGGGCAACACCCTGATCGAGCAAGCGGTCATCGGAGGTGACGCATGACCGACGGCACGATCATCACCCTGATCTCGGTCGGCGTGACCCTTCTGTTCATGTTGGGCGTGCCGGTCTTTCTGGTCATAGGCTATTGGGTCGTCGGCACGTCCTTCGTGCTGGGCCTGCCGCTTCTGAACGTGGGCGCCGCCCTGTCGGACGTGTTCACGGACGGCTTCGCCCTGCTGGCGATGCCGCTTTTCATCCTGACCGGCGACCTCATCAATCGGTCCGGGATCGCCCGCCGCCTGTCCGACTATGCCTATGCCTGTCTGGGATGGATCCGGGGCGGACTCGCGATGGCGGCGCTCGGGGCCTGCGGCCTCTTCGCCGCGATCTCCGGCTCCAATTCCGCCACGACGGCGACGATCGGATCGATGTTGCATCCCGAGATGGTCAAGGGCGGCTATGACGAACGGTTCTCGGCAGCCACCGCCGCTGCGGGCGGCACCGTCGGCATCATCATCCCGCCGTCGATCATCTTCATCGTCTACGGCTTCCTCATGAACCTGTCGATCGGGGAGCTGTTCGTCGCGGGGATCATTCCCGGTGCGCTGATGGTCGTGGCGATGATGACCGTCGCTTTCCTGTTGTCGTGGAAGAACAAGTGGGGCGTCCTGATCGGCCTGTCCTTCGGTCGGATCGTCAAGACGGCGATCGGTGCCTGGCTGGGCTTCTTCGCCATCGGCCTCGTGCTCTGGGGCATCTATACGGGCAAGTTCAGCCCGACCGAAGCCGCCGGCGTCACGGTCGGATTCTGCATCATCGTCGGCTTCATCTGCCTGCCTCTCTACAGGTTGATGGGAAAGGAGGAGGATCGCCCCATCGCCGACAAATCCTATAGCGAGATGTTGCTCGTGCAGGGTTTCAGCCCGCTGGAATTGCCGTCGATCACGATGCGCTCGGCGCAGATCACGGGAATCCTCGCCCCGCTCATCGCCGTCTCGGTGGTGATGCAGCAGAACCTGTCGGTTCTGGGCGCCCAGCAGGTCATCGGCGACTTCGTGACCGGCATGGGCGGTTATTACGCGGTCCTGTTCACGGCGATGGCAATCGTCTTCGTCTCGGGCATGGTCCTCGAGTCGCTTCCCGTCACCATCATCCTTGCGCCGATCCTTGCGCCGATTGCCCAATCGGTGGGCGTGGAACCGGTGCAATTCGCCGTGATCTTCCTTGTCGGTGCCTCGATCGGGTTCATAACCCCCCCGTACGGATTGAACCTCTACGTGGCGTCAGGCGTTACGGGAGTGCCATACTTCAGGCTCTTGCCCTATACGGTCCCGTATCTGGTGTCGCTGATCCTCGTGTGGGTCCTCGTGGCACTCGTGCCGGATCTGTCCTTATGGCTTGTGGAATTGATGAGGTAGACACCCGATGGACGGTCACCGGTCCGACAACATTCCGACGAATCTCCGTCTTCTGATGGTGCTGGAAGAGGTATCGCGGGCCGGTCACCCGATCACTCTGAGAGAGGTCAACGACCGTCTCGGTCTGCCGAAGCCCACGATGCATCGCCTCTTTTCCACGCTGCTCGAAGAGGGGTTCCTCGAACGGGATCTCGGGGGGCGGGCGTATTTGCCCGGCCCCCGCCTGCGCCGTCTCGCGGGTGGTATCCTGTCGTCGTCGGGCATGCGTCAGGCGCGCCAGTCGATCCTGACCAAGCTGTCCGTCACCATCGGCGAAACCTGCAACATCGCCCTGCCCGACGGCGACTGGATGATGTATCTCGAGCGGGTCGAGACGGAATGGCCCCTGCGCATCCAGCTGCCTCCGGGGACGCGGGTCCCGATGTACTGCACGGCTTCGGGCAAGATGTATCTGTCGTCACTGGCCCCGCGCGCCCTCGAAACCTATCTCGGGTCGGTCACGCTGGAGCCGCGCACGGACATCACCTTCACCGACCGCGATGCCCTCGTGGCCGAGCTTGTCGCGATCCGTGAACGTGGGTACGCGATGGACCGGGGCGAATTCATGCCGGACATGATCGCGGTGGCCGTGCCGGTCCTCGATACCAACGACCGTGTCCTCGCCACCCTGTCGGTCCACGCGCCGACCCAACGGCTCGACCTTCCGGGCGCGCTTGCCTGCCTGCCGCAACTCAAGAATTCGGCGCGGCAGCTGGCGGCGCTCGTGTCCGGCTGACGCGCGCACCTCTGGACCCTGTCGAAGCGGCGCGGCATTGTCGGTCCGAGGGCGCACCTTCCGGAGACTTCGATGACCCGCTATCCCCGCGACATGCTCGGCCACGGGCAAACGCCCCCGGATGCCCATTGGCCGGGTGGCGCCAGGATCGCCCTGTCCCTCGTGCTGAACTACGAGGAAGGTGGCGAGAACAACGTCCTGCACGGCGATCCCGCATCGGAGGCATTCCTGTCGGACATCACGGGGGCGCAGCCCTGGCCCGGGCAGCGACACTGGAACATGGAAAGCCTCTACGAATATGGCGCGCGCGCCGGATTTTGGCGCCTTCACAGGATGTTACGCGATACTGCCGTCACCGTCTTCGGTGTCGCCACGGCCCTTGCCCGCTCACCGCTGCAGGTCGAGGCGATGCTGGGCGCCGGCTGGGAAATCGCGTCGCACGGCCTGAAATGGATCGAGCACAAGGACATGACCCCAGACGATGAACGTGCCGCGATCCGCGACGCGCTGGCGTTGCACCAGTCCGTCACCGGGGCAGCGCCGCACGGCTGGTACACGGGCCGGTGCTCCGACAACACGGTGAGGCTTGTCGCGGAAGAGGTAAATCCGGACTATATATCAGACAGTTACGCCGACGATCTGCCCTATTACGTCCGCATCGACGACCGCCCGCAACTGATCCTGCCCTATACGCTGGACGCGAACGACATGCGGTTCGCGATCCAGGCAGGACACCCGGACGGAGCCTCGTGGGAGCAGTATCTGCGCGACAGTTTCGACTGTCTCTATGCGGAAGGCGGGCGGATGATGTCGGTGGGGCTGCATTGCCGTCTCGCGGGGCGGCCCGGGCGGGCGCAGGCACTGGGGCGGTTCCTCGATTACGTGCGGTCCCACGAAGGGGTCTGGATCGCCACCCGCGCCGAGATTTGTACACATTGGGGTAAGGTGAATCCGCCAAATTCACAAAACGGGGTCTTTCCGGACGACCTTGTCCGGGATGCGATACCGGCCCTGTCGGACAGGCCGGTCGCCGCGGGCGACATGGCGCACGAACTGGACCGCGACGCCTTCGTCGCGCGGTTCGGCGGCATCTTCGAGCATTCGCCCTGGGTCGCGGAGCGCGCCTTCGAAATGGACCTCGGCCCGGCGCACCACCACCCCGCCGGTCTCCATTCGGTCCTCGTCCGTGCCTTCAGGGCGGCTCAGCCGCTTGACCGGATGACCGTGCTGATCGCGCATCCGGACCTTGCGGGCAAACTGGCCGCCGCGGGAGAGTTGACCGAAGACAGCTCGTCCGAGCAGGCGAGCGTGGGCCTCGATCTCTTGACCAATACGGAGCGGGAGACGTTCGAGGAACTCAACGCGGCCTATGTCCGCAAGCACGGCTTTCCGTTCATCATCGCCGTGCGCGATTATGACAAGCCGGCGATCCTCGCGGCGTTCGGCAAGCGCATCGAGAACGACACCGAGACCGAATTCGACGAGGCCTGCCGCCAGGTCGAGCGGATCGCCCGGTTGCGGCTGGAGGCGATGCGGTGGTGATCCGGGCGCACCCCCTCTCGGAGGCGCTTTTCGCGCCCTACGGCACGCTGATCGCGCCAGCGGGCGGCGAGGCCCGGCAGATCAATGCGGGGCTTTGCACGCGCTGGCATGACCGCTGCCGTCCGGACGTGGTGGACGGGACCCTGTCGATCAGCCTGTTCGAGGCGGACCCGCGCGCGCTGCCGTATACCCTCGACCTGATCGAGCGGCATCCGAAAGGCTCCCAGGCGTTTCTGCCGATGACGGAACACCCGTTCCTCGTGATCGTCTCGGATGGCCCGGACGCGGAGCCGGTGGCGTTTCTGACCGCGCCGCATCAGGGCATCCAGTTTCATCGCGGCACCTGGCACGGCGTCCTGACGCCCCTGCACGGGCCCGGATTGTTCGCGGTCATCGATCGGGCGGAAACGGCCGACAACCTTGAGGAACATCGCTTCGACGTTCCCTACATCGTGGAGGGCTGAGATGCCGAAAACGCAATTCGCCATCGAGATGGGCATGGGCACCGATCTTTCGGGCGAGGATCAGACCAAGGCCGCCTGTCGGGCCGTGTTCGATGCGCTGCACCGCAATTCGCTGACCATCGGCCCCGCCTTCGGGTTTCCGCGCGAGGCGATGCTGGTCGATATCCGCGTGGGCGTTCCGGACCCGGGCAGCGTCGACCGCGACCGCGTCGCGGCCGAGGCGCCCTATGGCACGGTGCGCGTGGAGGCGGTGAAGGGCGGAGCGGCGCTCAGGTCGCGCGACAAGACGGTGATCGTAGCGAACGCCATCGTCTCGGTCAGCTTCGATGTGGAGGTAGCGTGATGGCCGAGCAGCAGTTGATCGTCGAGATCGGCATGGGCGCCGACGTGCACGGGCAGGACGTGACCAAGGCCGCGCTGCGCGCCGTCAGCGACGCGATCCGGCATTCGTCCCTGTCGGTCTTCACCACGTGGAAGCGGCCCAACAGGATGCGGATCGAGGTGACGATCGCCTCACCCTTTCCCGACGCCCTCGACAAGGCTGCGGTGGCCGAGGCCCTGCCCTACGGGACGGTCGAGGTGATCAGCACGTTCGGCGGGCTGACCGATGACGGCATGGGGGGATCGTCCGATACGACGCTGGTCATCGCGGGGGTGCGGGCGTTTCTGGACACCGAGGGACATCCGTTCACGTTGAACGGCTGACGCGCCCTAGGCCGCACTTTCCAGTTTCACCTCACCCGCGCGGTGACAGGCGACACGGCCCGCGCCGAAGGGTTGCAACCTGGGGCGTTCCGCGGTGCAGCGGTCCACGGCGAGGGGGCAGCGGGGATGGAAGGCACAGCCTTTCGGCGGGTCGATGGGATCCGGGATTTCCCCTTCGGGCGGCGTCACCTCGCGCCCGAAGGCGTCGAGTTTCGGGGCCGCGTCGATCAGCATCGCGGTGTAGGGATGGGCGGGCCTCGTGAACAGATCGTCCGGCGCGGCTTCCTCGACCAGGCGGCCCAGATAGAGCACGCCGATGGTATCGGCCATGTGGCGCACCACGGTCAGGTCGTGGCTGATGAAGAGATAGGTCAGACCGTGTTCGTCCTTGAGGTCCGACATCAGATTGAGGACCTGCGCCTGCACCGAGACATCCAGTGCGGAGGTCGGCTCATCGCAGACGATCAGTTTCGGCTCGGAGGCCAGCGCGCGCGCCACGCAGAGCCGCTGGCGCTGGCCGCCGGAAAACTGGTGCGGATACTTGCCCGCATCCTCGGCTGAAAGGCCGACCTGCTCGAGCAGGCGTTCGGCCATCCCCTCGGTATCGCCGCCCCGCGCCGCGACAGGCTCGGTGATGATGTCGCGGACGCGCCAGCGCGGATTCAGGGAGGCGAAGGGATCCTGGAAGATCATCTGGATGTCGGTGCGGATGCGGTCGATCACGGCGGGGTCGGTTTCGGTCACGAGATCCACGCCGTCGATCTCGACGTTGCCCGTCGTCGGGCGCAACAGGCCCACGACCATCTTGCCGATGGTGGATTTGCCGGATCCGCTTTCCCCGACCAGGGCATAGGTGGTTTTTTCCGGGATCTCGAAGCTGACGTCCGACACGGCGGTCAGCATCCGCTTCGGCAGCCGCTCGATCACCCGGTTGAGCCAGGGCTTGGAGACGTCGAAGACGCGGGTGAGGGTCTTGATGGAAACAAGGTTCGTCATGCGGCGTCCTCGCTCGCCTCGATCGGGAACCAGCAGGCGGCGCGGGCATCCGCCTCGCCCACCTTTGGTCCGGGATCGTGGCGGCATTTGTCCTGCACGAAGGGGCAGCGCGGGTGAAAGGCGCATCCCGACGGCAGGTTGCCGAGGCGCGGCATGGCGCCGGGGATCTGGCGCAGGCGGTGCTGGCCCGCGCTGGCCGCCGGGGTGGAGGCCATGAGGCCGTCGCTGTAGGGGTGGCGCGGCTGGGCGATGATCTGGGCCACGGGACCGATTTCGGCGAGGCGACCGGCGTACATCACGGCAACGCGGTCGGCGGTTTCGGCGATCACGCCCATGTCGTGGGTCACCAGCATCGCGGCCATCCCGCGTTCGCGGCAGAGGCGTTTCAGAAGGGCGATGATCTGGGCCTGCACGCTGACGTCGAGCGCGGTCGTCGGCTCATCCGCGATCAGGAGCGTCGGCTCGGCGCAGAGGGCGAGGGCGATGACCACACGCTGCCGCATGCCGCCGGAGAATTCGTGGGGATAGGCGCCCATGCGGTTCTTGGCGCTCGGGATGCCGACTTCGTCGAGGCCGCGGATCGCGCGCTTGGCGGCCTCGTCGTTCGTGACGTCGAGGTGGCGCAGGATCGTCTCCTCGAGCTGCTCGCCGACGGTCAGCAGGGGGTTGAGGGACGTCAGCGGGTCCTGGAACACCATGCCGATCCGCTTGCCGCGGATCTTGCGCATCTGGGCCAGGGTCAGGTTGTCGATCCGCTCGCCTTCCAGCAGGACCTGGCCGCCGGAAATATGGGCGGGCGGGTCCAGCAGGCCGATCACGGCGTTGCCGGTCATCGACTTGCCGGCCCCGGATTCACCGACCACGCCGAGGATCTCGCCGCGTGCGATGTCCCAACTGACGGTGTCGACGGGTCGGAGCGTGCCGTAACGGGTGGGAATATCGACGGTCAGGTCGCGGAGGGAGAGGACGGGGGTCATGCGCGGGCCTTGGTCAGGGCATCGAGAAGGGCGGCATCGGTCGGATAGGTTTCGGTCTCGGGCAGGAAGGGGGCCATGGCGGGGCGACCGGCCCAACTCATGTGGACGACCGAAACGGGGTATGCGGGGTCAGCGGAGCGGACGATGAGGCGGTCGCCGTCGCGAGCTTCGACCGCGAGGGTTTCGCGGTGGGTCCAGAGGACGTGACCGGCGGGGAGTTCGGCGAGCAGATGCCGCAGAAGCGCCAAACGCTCTTGCGCGTCAGGCTGCCAGAAGGGGGTATGTTTGAGGAGTGCATTCACCGCAGCCTCGGGTTCAGCGCGTCCCTGAGCCAGTCGCCCAGCAGGTTCACCGACAGCGCCAGCGCCAGCAGGGTGCAGGCGGGGAAGAACAGGATCCACCACTCGCCGGAGAAGAGGAAATCCTGGCCGATGCGGATCAGGGTGCCGAGGCTGGGTTGCGTGGGCGGGGCGCCGACGCCGAGGAACGACAGCGTCGCCTCCGCGATGATCGCGAGCGCCAGCGAGATGGTGGCGATCACGAGGACCGGCGAGAGCACGTTGGGCAGGATGTGGCGCAGCATGATCGCACCGGGCTTGCGCCCGATCAGCCGGGCGGCGGCGACGTATTCCTTGTTCTTTTCGACCATCGTGGCCCCGCGCACGACGCGGGCGAACTGCACCCAGTCGGACAGGCCGATGGCGATGATCAGCACCCAGATCGCCATCTGGTCGCGGTGTTCGATCGGGATCACGCCGCGCGCCACGCCGAAGATCAGCAGGGCCACCAGGATCGATGGAAAGGTCAGTTGCACGTCCGCGACCCGCATGATGATCGTCTCGGTCCAGCCTCCGACATAGCCGGCCAGCAAGCCGAGCAAAACGCCGAGGACCATTGCGAACATCACGGCCATGACGCCCACGAACAGCGAGATGCGCAGGCCGTAGAGGATGGTAGAATAGACGTCGCGGCCCTGATCGTCGGTGCCGAGCCAGAACGATTCTCCGGTGAAGGCGTTGGGCACGCCCGGCGCGGAAAAGCCGTTCATCAGGTTCAGCGATGCGGGATCGAAGGGATTGGTGGTCGCCACCAGCGGGGCGCAGACCGCCGCCAGAACCATGAGAACCGTCACGAAGGTCGCGCCCATCGCGACGGGCGAGCGCCGGAACGAATAGGCAAGGTCGCCGTCCCATGCCGCGCGCAGGCGCGACGGCGCGACCTCCGGGGCCTTGGCGAGGCGCGCCTCGGGCGGTTGGGGTGCGTCGGTCATACGTGCCTCCCGTCGATGCGCAGGCGGGGATCGACCCAGACATAGAGGATGTCGACCAGCAGGTTGATGCCGACGAACATCACCGAGATCAGCATGAGATAGGCGGCCATCACGGGAATATCGACGAATTGCACCGCGTTGATGAACAGAAGGCCGACACCCGGCCACTGGAACACCGTTTCGGTGATGATCGCGAAGGCGATGATCGCGCCAAGTTGCAGGCCAGTGACGGTGATGACCGGGATCATCGTGTTCTTGAGCGCGTGGCGGAAATTCACCGCCCGCGCGGAGAGCCCGCGCGCGCGGGCGAAGCGGATGTAATCCTGCCGCAGCACCTCGAGCATTTCGGAGCGCACGAGGCGCATGATCAGCGTCATCTGGAACAGGCCCAGCGTGATCGACGGCAGGATCAGGGATTTCAGGCCCGATTTCGTGAGGAACCCGGTCGTCCACCAGCCCAGATCCACAACGTCACCGCGCCCGAAGGTGGGCAGCCATCGAAGCTGCACCCCGAACACGTAGATCAGCAGGATACCGATGAGGAACGTCGGAAGACTGACGCCGATCAGCGACGCCGACATGATCACGTTCGCCGCCCACCCGTCCCGCCGGATCGCCGTGAAGACGCCGAGGCCGATCCCGACCGACAGCGCGAGAAAGCCGGACACCATCGCCAGTTCCAGCGTCGCGGGGGCGCGCTCGGCGATGATCTCGGCGACCGGGCGCGACTGGCGATAGCTGATCCCGAAATCGCCCTGCGCCGCGCGGATCAGGAACCTCGCGTATTGCACCGGAAACGGATCGTTGAGACCTAGCGCCTCGCGCAGACGCTCCACGTCGGCAACGGTGCGCTCCTGCCCCAGAAGCTGTTCGATCGGATCGCCGACAAACCGGAACATGGAGAACGCCACGAGGCCGACGGCCAGGAGAACGATGATCGACTGGAGGATGCGGCGAAGGATGTATGCGAGCATTCGAAAGGTTTGGCTGCACCGAAACGATGGGTCAAGGGATGATGGCAATCGCTTGACCGACAGGCCACCGGGATGCCGCAAGGTCGGGCACCCTGAAGAAGCGGCGGTCGGTCGTCGCGCGCAGGCCCCGCCGGCGGTCATGGCCGTCAGGGCCAGGGATGGTCGGGCAGAAAGATTGCACGCCGAGATCGCGTGGTTTCGTCGGCCATGCGGATGGCGCGCGGACCGGTTTTCCGCGCGCCGCCGGGTTCGTCCGTCTCGACCGTCAGGTCACGCCGGCATCTCGATCCAGCGCAGGACCACGAAGTTGTCGGGCCGTTGGACGACCTCGACCCCGTCCCTGACGCCCCAGACCAGCGGCTGGACGTACATCGGAACGTAGGCCACGTCGTCGAGCTGGATCTGCGCCACTTCGTCCAGCATCGCCTGACGTTTGGTATCGTCGATCTCGGACTGGATCATCGGCAGGAGTTCGTCGATGCGGGCGTTGGAATAGCCGCCGAAGTTCCAGGAACCGAGCTTGGCCTCCTCGTCGGGCGTGGCCAGCAGGAAGCGGATCGGATGCTCCGCGTCGAACGTTCCCGGCGACCACCCCAGAAGGAACATGTCGTGGTCGTCTTCGCGCAGGACGGGCCAGTAGTTGGCGACCGGCATCGTCTCGAGGATCGGCTCCAGCCCGATCTGGGCCAGCATCGCGTTGATCGCCGTGCAGACCGCCTCGTCGTTCAGGTAGCGGTCGTTCGGGCACTTGAGCGAAAAGGCGAAGCCATCGGGATACCCGGCTTCCGACAGCAGGGCCTTGGCCCCCTCGACGTCATAGGCCGGACGCTCCAGCCCTTCGGTATAGCCGCGGTTGCCCGCGCCCATAAGCTGGGCGACCGGCTCCGCCGAGCCGCGCATGACGGTCTGCAGGATCGCGGGCACGTTGACGGCCATGGCGACGGCCTGCCGGACGCGCACGTCCTTGAACGGGTTGCCCTCACCGCCCGCGATCAGGCTGTCGGCATCGTTGGGAAAGCCGAGCATGATGACCCGCGCCTCGATCCCCCGGATGACATCCACGCCGTCCGCGCCCTCGATCCGGGCGGCGTCCTGCACGGGGACGGGTTCGATCAGGTCCAGCTCACCCGACAACAGCGCCGCGACGGCAGTGGCGGAGTTCTGGACGGGCGTGAACCGGGCGGTCGTCACGTTGCCCCTATCATCGTCCCACCACCCGTCGAAGGCCGTCAGGACCGTCCTCAGACCCGGCTGACGCTCGGTGACCCTGTAGGGACCGGTGCCGTTGGTGTTCAGCGTGGCGTGGTTTCCCTGTTCGATGTTCGGACGCTCCGCGCCGTTCGCGGCGGCCCAGCCGGAGTCCATCATCATCCAGTTTGCGATGCCGTCGATGAAGATCGGGTTCGGCGCGGCGGTCATGATCTCGATGGTGTAGTCGTCGGGCGCCCGCACCTCGGTGACCCCGGCGAACCAGCTCGAGGTATCGGACTCAGGGCTGGACGCCCGCTCGTAGCTGAAGATCACGTCTTCGGCGGTGAAGGCCTCGCCGCCATGAAACGTCACGCCCTGCCGCAGCGTGAAGCGCCAGCCCTCGCCCGCGCCGATCGGCTCCCATGCGGTGGCCAGCGCCGGTTCGATGGTCATGTCACGGCCCCGCCGCACCAGCCCCTCGTAGACGTTGCCCAGAAGGCTGAACACCGGCGCGGAGTTGCCCGCGTTGGGATCGAGCGTGTTCGGATCGGTGGTGGAGGCAAAGCGCAGCTCCGCCGCGCCGACGGGAAGCGCCGCAGCCAGAAGCGCGGCAGTCATGATGAGTTTCATAGGGACCCCCTGTTGTGTCATCGACAGCATGGCGGAACTGACAGGGGGGTCAATTCAAGACTTCGCGAAACCCGACTGGATCCGGTGCCCCGGGAAAGAGGCAGCGACCGTGCCTGACCCTGTGCGCGCCCGAGCGGTTTGCGCAAGATGCGGGCCGATAAAGCTGCTATCGCAGCGGCATGAACGCTCGCCCCGTCCTGAAAAATGCCGCCGCCCGCGCCCTGTTCCTCGATCGGCACGGCCTTGCCGCGGCACCGTCGGGGTCCGCCAAGGGCCCGGATCTGCAGGGTGTGGTCGATGCCCTTGGCTTTGTGCAGGTGGACAGCATCAACACGGTCGCCCGCGCGCATCACATGATCCTGCATGCCCGCCGGACAGCCTATCGCCCGGCGGCCTTGGCGCGCCTTCATGACGTCGACCGGGGCGTGTTCGAGCATTGGACCCATGACGCCAGCCTGATTTCGATGGCCCATTTCCCGCACTGGCGCCTGAAGTTCCGCCGCTATGAACACCGCCTTGCCGCGAAATGGGATCAGGGCAGGCGCGCGGGATTCACCGGCAAGATCGAGGAGGTGTTGCGGCAGATTTCCGACCACGGCCCCTGCTGTTCGGCGGAAGTGGGCGTGGACGAGGCGCGCAGCCCGGGCGGCTGGTGGGACTGGCATCCGTCGAAGGCGGCGCTCGAATATCTGTGGCGGATCGGACATCTGTCGGTTACCCGACGCGAGGCCTTCCGCAAGGTCTATGACCTGACGGAAAATGTCATTCCGCCCGAATACCTCAACGCCCGCTTCCACGAGGCCGAGACCGTCGACTGGGCCTGTGCCTCGGCGCTGGACCGCCTCGGCTTTGCCACCTCCGGTGAGCTTGCGGCCTTCTGGGACCTGATCTCTCCGGCGGAGGCGAAAGCATGGACCCCGCGGGCCCTCGAGCGCGCCGACCTGGTCGAGGCCGAGGTCGAGCAGGCCGATGGCCGGTGGCGCACCTGCGTCCTGCGGCCCGAAACCCTTGACGCCGCGCCCGCCGCCGTCACGCAACGCCTGCGGATCCTCTCACCGTTCGACCCGGCCCTGCGCGACCGCAACCGCGCCGAGCGCCTGTTCGGCTTTCACTACCGGATCGAAGTCTTCGTGCCCGAGGCCCAGCGCAAATACGGCTATTACGTCTTTCCCATCCTCGAGGGAGACCGCCTCGTGGGGCGCATCGACATGAAAGCCGACCGCGCCCTGGACCGGCTGAACGTGCGCGCCCTCTGGCCGGAACACGGGGTGCGCTGGGGCGCGGGGCGGCTTGCACGGCTGGACGCGGCGCTTGACCGTTCGGCCCGTCTGGCCGGTGTCGGAGAGATCACCTACGAGGCTGGATGGCTGCGGTGACCGGGGTCCGCCCGCTGCCGATGCGCTGGACCCCGGAGGACCCCCGCCGGTCCGGCGTGCCGACCGTCGGTCATCGGGACCGTCCGCCCCGATCGTGGGGTGCTGCCGCGATCCGGTCCGGCCTTCGGCAAGACCGGCCTATCCCGAACGCCTCCTGCCGGCGCGCCAGGCCGAAAGCGCGCGGTATTCGAACGCGCGCAGGACCGGGCGCGCGGTCTGTCCGGCGGCCTGGTGATCCCCGTGGAGCAGTTGCGGGAAAAGACGGTACAACTCGGTGCGCGTCTCATGGGCGAACGTGCTCATGCCGTAGGCGCCGGGAAAAAAGCTCTCGGACTTCAATCCCGATGAGAACGTTATTTCATGACTGTCGAACAGAAAGTGCCAGTAGGTCACGCTGTCTGCATCGGTATCT
>JBARXR010000195.1:0-1568 GCA_049647445.1 Jannaschia sp.
GATCATCGTGCTTGCCATCTTGCCGTCGCAAATATTCCGGAGCGCGCGAGAGGCAGCGCCTCTCGCCGGGCCTCTGCGGGCTCGATGCCCGCCGCGGCCCGCGCGACTCCGCCGCTTCGCGCCACGGCGCGCCCTCGCCGTAGGGCACATTCACGCCGCCGTAACGCCGCACGCGCACATTGCATTGCTCCGCGTGGCCGACGAAGCCCTCGAGCATGCACAGCCGGGAGCCATATTCCCCGACCAGAACGGCCGCCTCGTCGGTCGTGATCTTCTGATAGGAATGCGTGTTCAGGAACTTGCCCACCCAAAGTCCGCCGGTATAGCGCCCGGCTTTCCTGGTCGGCAACGTATGGTTCGTGCCGATCACCTTGTCGCCGTTCGACACGTTCGTCCGCGCCCCGAGAAACAGCGCGCCGTAGGAATGCATGTTCTCGAGGTACCAGTCGTCACGGTCGGTCATGACCTGCACGTGTTCGGACGCGATGTCGTTGGCGATCGCCAGCATTTCGTCGTGATCCTCGCAGACGATCACCTCGCCATAGTCGCGCCAGGACACGCCCGCCGTCTCCGCCGTCGGCAGGATCGTCAGCAGGCGGTCGATGTCCCGCAAGGTTGCTTCGGCCAGTTTCCGCGACGTGGTCAAAAGGACCGCGGGCGAGTTGTAGCCATGCTCCGCCTGCCCCAGAAGGTCGGTGGCGCAGAGCTCGGCATCGACGGTGTCGTCCGCGATCACCATGGTCTCGGTCGGACCGGCGAACAGGTCGATGCCGACACGCCCGAACAATTGCCGCTTGGCCTCGGCCACATAGGCGTTTCCGGGACCGACAAGCATGTGGACCGGCTCGATCGTCTCGGTGCCGATGGCCATGGCGCCCACGGCCTGGATACCGCCCATCACATAGATCTCATGTGCCCCGCCCAGGTGCATCGCCGCGATCACGGCGGGGTTCGGACGGCCCTTGAACGGCGGCGTGCAGGCGATGATGCGCGGCACGCCCGCAACCGATGCGGTGGCCACCGACATGTGCGCCGAGGCGACCATGGGAAACTTGCCCCCCGGCACATAGCACCCGACCGACTGCACCGGGATGTTGCGGTGACCGAGGATGACACCGGGCATCGTCTCGACCTCCACATCCGTCATGGTGGCCCGCTGGATTTCGGCGAAGGCCCGCACCTGCGCCTGCGCGAACGTGATATCGGCCAGTTCGCGCGGCGACAGTTCGGCGATCAGGGCCTCGATCTCGGCTGCGCTCAGGCGAAAACGGGGTGGGGAGTACCCGTCGAACTGCGCCGACAACTCCCGCACCGCCGCGTCGCCACGGGCTTCGATATCCAGCAGGATCGCCTCGACGGTCGTGCGCACCTTGGCATCGTCGTCGGCCCGCTCAGAGACCGATTTCGCGGTCTTTAGATGTTCGGCCATGATCCTCCCCCTCATCCGGTCCGAGGCCACGATAGGCAGGGCACGAAAGCACCTCAAGGACATGTGCATAGGTTTGCATGAAATGCGGCCCGGCGGCCTGCCCCGTCAGAGTCCCCGGATCCACTCCACGAGGCTTGCT
>JBARXR010000196.1:0-9431 GCA_049647445.1 Jannaschia sp.
ACGCCGTTTCTGATGGCGTTCTTCGGCATCGGCAAACTCTTCCCCCGCTCCGATCGTTCGCCGGTCATGGTCCCGCAGGATACCGCGCGGCTCGGGCGCCTCGTGGGCGGTGACTTGCGCGAAGTCGAGCGGATCACCAGCGGCTTCTATATTTCAACCTGCATGGAGCTTCGGCCATGAGTGCCGCCGGCGTCCTCAAGAAGTTCGCGCTCCACGCGCTGCCGTTCTCGGATGCGGGCTCCGCCGGGTTGCCGCTGGCGCAACTGCTGCGCCTGTCGCTGTTTCAGGTATCGGTTGGCATGGCTGCCGTCATGCTGCTGGGCACGCTCAACCGCGTGATGATCGTCGAGCTGGGCCTGTCGGCGGCCCTCGTGGCGATGATGATCGCGCTTCCGGTTCTGATCGCCCCGTTTCGCGCGTTGCTCGGGTTCAGGTCGGACACCTATCGCTCCGCGATCGGGTGGAAGCGCATTCCCTACCTCTGGTTCGGAACCCTCTGGCAGTTCGGCGGCCTTGCGATCATGCCTTTCGCCCTGCTGATCCTCGGGGGCTATGACCAACTTTCCATTCCGCCTTTCGCGGGCGAGGCGGCGGCGGCCGTCGCCTTCCTGATGACCGGACTTGGAATGCACATGACGCAGACCGCCGGTCTCGCGCTTGCCGCGGACAGGGCCGATGACGAGACGCGACCGCGCGTGGTGGCCCTGCTCTACGTCGCTTTTCTTGTCGGGATGCTGATCTCGTCGCTGCTGATCGGCTGGCTGCTGCGGGACTTCGATCCCGTGGTCCTGATCCAGGTCGTGCAGGGCACGGCGGTCGCGACCCTGATCCTCAACATCATCGCCCTGTGGAAGCAGGAAGCGATGAAGCCCACAACGAGGGCCGAACGCGCCGAGCCTGCGCCGCAGTTCAGCGATGCCTGGGCCGATCTTGCAAAGGGCGGCACCGCCGGTCGTCTTCTGTTGGCGGTGTTCCTCGGTACGATGGCCTTCAACATGCAGGACGTCCTGCTGGAGCCGTACGGCGGCGAGATTCTCGGATTGTCGGTCTCCAGCACGACGCTGTTGACCGCGTCCTGGGCCGTCGGGGCGCTGGTGGCCTTCGGACTGGCTGCACGCTGGCTGACCGGGGGCATCAACCCCACGCGCATGGCCGCGCGCGGCATTCTTGTCGGTGTCGGCGCCTTTTCGGCCGTGATCCTCGCCTCGCCGCTGGGATCGACGGCCCTGTTCTTCGCTGGCGCGCTTGGCATCGGGTTCGGAGGGGGCCTGTTTGCCGTCGCCACGCTCACGACGGCCATGACCTTGCCGACGGGTATCGCCGGACGGGGCCTCGCGCTCGGGGCCTGGGGGGCGCCGCAGGCGACCGCGCAGGGCCTCTCGACGGCGATCGGCGGCGGGATCCGCGACAGCGTCAATGCCCTCGCGACCAGCGGGGCCATGGGCGATGTGCTCAATTCCCCGGTGACCGGATATTCGGTGGTTTATCACTCGGAAATCGGACTTCTTTTCCTGACGCTCGCGGCCCTCGGACCGCTTGTCAGGCGCACGGACAGACATACCGACAGACACGAAACGAGGGAGGCCAGGATCGGACTGGCCGACTTCCCAACCTAAGCACGGAGGACACCCCATGGTGGACGCCTTTTTTGGAAATTTCGACCTGGCCAGCCTCTCGCTCTGGCTGTTCTGGGGCTTCTTTGCCCTGCTGATCTACTATCTCCAGACGGAGAACATGCGCGAAGGCTATCCGCTGGAAAGCGATGATGGCACGCTGGCCCCGAACCAGGGCCCGTTCCCGTTGCCCAGCCAGAAGACCTTCAAGCTGCCGCACGGGCGCGGCGAGGTGACGTTGCCCGATTACGCCCCGGAAAAGCGGGATGTAGCGATGCGCAAGACCGCCGTCTCCGAGGGGTTCCCCTTCGAGCCGACGGGCAATCCGATGCTGGATGGCGTCGGTCCCGCAAGCTGGGCCCCGCGTCGCGACGTGCCGGAACTCGATGGCCATGGTCATCCGAAGCTGGCACCGATGGCGGCCGTCGACAGCTTCCGCGTCAGTGCCGGGCGTGATCCGCGCGGCCTGCCGGTGATGGGGGACGATGGTAAGATCGCCGGCACCGTCAGCGACATGTGGCTGGACGTGCCCGAGCAATTGGTCCGCTATCTTGAGGTGGATGTGGAGGGCACCGGCAAGCGCCTGATCCCGATCCAGCTGATGCGTATCCACGCGGACCACGTCGAGGTCAAGGCGCTCCACCATGCGCATTTTGCCCAGATCCCGGCGACCAAATCCCAGACGCAGGTGACCCTGCTGGAAGAAGACAAGATCTGCGGCTTTGTAGGCGGAGGCAAACTCTATGCCTCGCTCGACCGGCAAGAGCCGCAGTTGTGACGTAACCCCGAGGGAGGACCGGCCCATGGACCATGACGATTTCGACCACGAACCCATCCGGGGGCTGCCACAGATGCTGCCCGACGGAGAACATATCCTGTGGCAGGGCGCACCGGACTGGTGGGCCCTGGCCAGGGATGCCCTCAAGGTGAAATGGGTTGCGGGATATTTCGTGCTGCTGTTCGGATGGCGAACCGTCATGGCGGCGGCAGAGATGCCGTGGACCCAGGCCGCGGTCGTGTCCTCCTTCTATCTCGTGCTGGGCCTCGTGGCCTGTGCCCTGCTGGTGTTGACCGCCTGGATTCAGGCGAGGACGGCGGTCTATACGATCACCAACCGTCGCGTGATCCTGCGGATCGGCGCGGCGCTGACCATGACGCTCCAGTTTCCGTTCCAGTGGATCGGGGCGGCCGATCTTGTCTCGCAGGCGGACGGCACGGGCACGATCGCCCTGCGGACGCTGGGTGAGACGCGGTTTTCCTACCTGCTTTTGTGGCCGAACCTTCGGCCCTGGCGGATGGCCCGCACGCAGCCCGCCCTGCGCTGTATTCCGGACGCGGCCAAGGTGGCTCGGCTTCTGGCGGAAGCGGTCGCCGATGCCGGAGCGATGCCCCGCATTACCACGGTCCAGCCGACCCCTGACACCCTGCGCGGCGCGATGCCGTTCCCGGCGGAGTAGACGCGATGACACCCGAAGCGAGACTTGCAAACCGAGATGTCGAGATGGTGCCCAAGATCCTGTTGCGCGCCGTGGGCGTGCTGGTGATCTGTGCCTTGTTCATAACGGCGTATGCCTCCCTGACCGATCGTCCGCTTGAAGCGATGCCGGTTCTGGAGGGACAAGCCGCGATCCTGAAAGAGCGCTCTATCATGCTGGATGCGGACGGGGTCACAGGCTCCGCACGGGTCATGGACGAGAACGGCTCCCTCATCGCCAATCTTGATACCGAACAAGGCGGTTTCGTCGCGGGCGTGCATCGTGTGATGGTATTCGAGCGGGAACGGCGCGGCGTGGATACAAATGCACCCGTCCGCCTGATACTGTTCGAGAACGGACAATTGAGCTTGCGCGATGACCTGACCGGCTGGCGTGCCGAGCTGATTGGCTTCGGAGCGAAGAACGCGGATACGTTCGCCAGACTGCTGGATTGACCCCAGCTTGATTGCACCCGACCGGATTGACCCCGGTCGAAACCAGAACCGGGAGGAACGACCCATGGGATTTTTCTTGAGGACTCGCGAGGAAGCGCCTTGCACCGTCGAGGTGTCGCATCGCTTCGAGGAATTGTCGGCGCATGTCCGGCTGGACAATGGGGCGGTGATCCACCCCGGCGACTCGGTGCAGGTGCTCGGCAAGGAGATCATGGCACCCTACGGCGAGTGCATTACCGAACAGCGGACCGCCATCATCACGCGCGCCAGCGGGCTTGAGCGGATGTGGACGCGGGCCACGGGTGACTTCGAATTCATGGAGCTGTGCGAATTCAGCTTTTCCGAGGAGGTGCTGTCATGAACGTCCAGATCAAGCACTCCGCCGATGCCAGCACCGTCGAGGAGGCGCTGGCCGCCGACAACCAGAACGCCGTCATCGACAGTGACACCGCGACCCAGGTCGCGATGTCGAACACGCTCCTGACGCCGCGCTTTTACACCACCGATTTCGACGAGATGGACGCCATCGACGTCACGCCGGTGCGCAAGGATTGGGACGCCCTGATCGCGCGGATGAAAAGCGACCCCAACAAGGGGCATTTCAAGAAGAACGAAAGCTGGGACAAGGTCGACTGGGACGGGATGGAGCCCAAGCTGCGGGCCGAATTCATCGACTTCCTGATCTCGTCGTGCACCGCCGAATTCTCGGGCTGCGTGCTCTACAAGGAGATGAAGCGGCGCGGATCGAACGAGGACATCACGACGCTGTTCCAGTTGATGGCGCGCGACGAGGCCCGGCACGCCGGTTTCATCAACGATGCCCTGCGCGAGGCGGGAATCGCCGTGAACCTCGGCTTCCTGACGCAACAGAAGAAATATACCTACTTCCGGCCGAAGTTCATCTACTACGCGACGTACCTGTCGGAAAAGATCGGCTATGCGCGCTACATCACCATCTTCCGCCACCTCGAGAAACATCCGGAGCATCGGTTCCACCCGATCTTCAAATGGTTCCGGGAGTGGTGCAACGACGAGTTCAGCCACGGCGAAGCCTTCGCGCTGCTGCTCAAGACCGATCCAAAGCTCACGTCCGGCAGGAATGTCTGGTGGATCAAGTTCTTCCTGACAGCCGTTTACGGCACGATGTACGTCCGTGACCATCAGCGGCCCGAGTTTCACAAGGCCCTCGGTGTCGAGCCCGACTGGTACGCGCAGGAGGTGTTCCGCAAGACCTCGGAGATCTCCCGCCAGGTCTTTCCGATCACGCTCGACATCGATCATCCGCGCTGGATGCCGACGCTGGTGCGGCTGCAGAAGGCCAACGCCGATCTCGCGGCAGCGGAAAAGAAGACGGGTCTGGCGCGGATCATCGGCAAGCTCGGCGGACAGGCCCGCGCGGCGCTGGCCTTCGCGGCGCTCTATACCATCCCGGCGCATCGCCACGATGTCCCCGTCGAGACCCGGTTGGAGCCGGCATACTGATGTTCGCTTCGCCCTGGATCGCGGCGCTTGTCGCCCTCTTCGCCTGGTGGTTCTCCACCGGGGTGATCCTGGTGATCGTGCGCCGGGCGGACCGGGCAAATACGCCGCTTTGGGCGGTCGTTGGCATGCTCCCCCTGATGGCGCTCGGCGTCGTCGGGGCCTGGGTGTCGATGTCCGATGCGGGCGTGGCGGCGACGTACATCGGGTTCTTCTCGGCCCTCGCCATCTGGGGCTGGATCGAACTGGCGTTCCTGGCGGGCGTCATCACCGGTCCGAACCGCTCCCACGCGCGCGCCGGCGTCCCGGAATGGGAGCGGTTCATCCGCGCCTGGGGGACCGTCGCCTATCACGAAATGACGCTGACGGCGGCCGTGATCGCGCTGGCCATCGCAAGCCACGGGGCGGTCAACCGCTTTGCCCTGTGGACCTTCGCGGTTCTTTACGCGGCGCGGATCAGCGCGAAGCTCAACCTCTATCTGGGGGTGCGCAAGGTGAACACGGAGTTCCTTCCGAAGGCGCTCGACCACTTGCCCAGCCACTTCCGCGAGGCGCGGATCAACTGGCTGTTTCCGACCAGCGTGACGCTGCTGTCGTTCGCGATTGCCTGCTGGCTGGAGCGGGCGGCCTTCGCCGACACACCTGCCGAAGCGGTCGGGTTTGCCCTACTTGCCGCGCTGACCGCTTTGGCGTTGCTTGAGCACTGGTTCATGGTCATGCGCCTGCCAGATGAAAAACTGTGGCGCTGGATGCTGCCCGACAAACACGAGATACTTCTGGAGGAGGGGCCCGATGCCGTTCGATAAACTGTTCACGTCACAACTCGACACACTCAAGGCAGAGGGCAACTATCGCTACTTCGCCGACCTGACGCGCGAATGCGGTCAGCATCCCCGCGCCAAGAATCATCACGAGGGCGAAGTGCGCGACGTGACCGTCTGGTGCTCGAACGATTATCTCGGGATGGGCCAGCATCGGGACGTGGTCGAAGCGATGGCCGAAACCGCCCGCGCCTGCGGAACGGGTGCGGGGGGCACGCGCAACATCTCCGGGACCAACCATCACCACCTCGAGCTGGAATCCGAGCTGGCCGACCTGCACGGCAAGGAGGCGGCACTGCTGTTCACCTCCGGCTACGTGTCGAACTGGGCTGCGCTCTCGACGCTCGGCAGCCGTCTGCCGAATGCGGTGATCCTGTCGGACAGTCTCAACCACGCTTCGATGATCGAGGGGATCCGGCACAGCCGGGCGCAGAAAGTCATCTGGAAGCACAACGACCCCGCCGATCTCGACCGCAAGCTGGCCGCCCTCCCGGCCAACGCGACCAAGATCGTCGCTTTCGAGAGCGTCTATTCCATGGACGGTGACATCGCGCCCATCCGCGAGATCGTGGAGGTCGCTGAAAAGCATGGCGCCATGACGTATCTCGACGAGGTCCACGCGGTCGGCATGTATGGCCCCCGCGGTGGCGGCGTCGCCGAACAGGAGGGGCTGATGGACCGCATCACCCTGATCGAAGGCACGCTGGGCAAGGCGTTCGGCGTCATGGGCGGCTACATCACCGGCAGCGCGGCCCTGTGCGACTTCATCCGCAGCTTTGCGTCGGGGTTCATCTTCACCACCGCCTTGCCGCCCGCCGTTGCCGCCGCCGCCACGACATCGATCCGTCACCTCAAGACGAGCGAGATCGAGCGGGCGCAACAGCGCCGTCAGGTCGCCCGCCTGCGCGCCCGCCTCGATGCCGAAGGCATTCCGCACATGGACAACCCCAGCCACATCATCCCAGTGATGATCAAGGACCCGGTCAAGACGCGGATGCTGTCGGATTACCTGATGGACATGTTCGGCATCTATGTGCAGCCGATCAACTATCCCACGGTGCCCAAGGGAACCGAGCGTCTGCGCTTTACGCCCGGCCCGCGTCACACTGACGAGGATATCGAGCATTTGGTCCTGGCGCTGAAGACCCTTTGGAAACAATGCGCCATCGCCCGCAAGACAGCTTGACGCACACGCGGGTTGTCATTGGATATCGAAGCAGGATGCACTAACTCTGCCTCAAGCTTTGATTCCAAGGGAGAGAGATGCTCATGCTTCGTAAACTCACACTGATCGCCGCCGTTCTCGTGGCAGGCCCGGCCTTCGCGCAGGACGCTGTCGAACTTACCTCGACGGGCGATGCTGCCGAAGGCGAAAAAGCCTTTCGGCAGTGCCAGTCCTGCCATGTCGTGCAGAACGCCGAAGGCGAGGTTCTTGCGGGCCGCGCGGCCAAGACGGGGCCGAACCTGTATGGTGTCGCCGGCGCGCCCTATGGCTCGATCGCCGACTTCAGCTATTCCGACGTTATGATGGCGGCCGCTGCGGCGGGCGCGGTGCACGACACCGAGGAAGATTTCGTGGCGTACGTCATGGATCCGACCGAGCACCTTCGGGAACTTTCCGGTGAAGACGGTCGCGGCAAGATGACCTACAAGGTTCGCAAGGAAGAGGACGCAATCAATCTTTGGGCGTTCCTCATCCAGTATCCTGCGACGCCTGAAAGCTGACGCTGGTCCGGATTGGACCCGATCGCATCAGGGTCGATTGCGATCAGAAGAAACCTCCGTCCGGGCGACCGGGCGGAGGTTTTCTTGTCTGGGTATCGCGCCAAGGCCATTTGCGACCGTCGTGTCGGGATGCCTATCGGGTCTGACCGGATCACGTTTCAATGCACGAAAAGCCCAGTGTGAGGTGAGGTTCGCCCGGCCTTGAACACCCGAACCGGGGGCCGCGCCAAGGCACGGCGACCCAATACCGGCGGGCCCAGCCATGATGATCGCGCGGGTGCCTGCAACACGGGGCTTACGATCTGATTGACCATTCGCACGGGCTTGGGCGTTTCCGGTCACTGTCCGTGGTCGTGTCAGCGATCTGACAGGATCGTCTCGTTCAGAAAGGCGAGAACTGCTTCCGCGACCTCATCCGGGGCCTCCTCGTGCAGAAGATGGCCCTTACCCCCGAAGACAGTCATCCGAACGTCGAGAAGCCTCGTCTCCATGTCACGACTGACCGAGGGCGGCACAGTCCCGTCCTTCTCGCCGACGAGCAGCAGAACCGGGGCATTGAGCCGTGCCGAATCGCGCACCAGCCTGTCGAGCGACCAGCTGGCCATCATCGACAGTGCTCCCTCCACGTGGGTCCGATCTGAAATCAGGGCGTGATACTGGCGCAATCCGGCTGCGTCGATCACGCTGCCCGTGCCCGCCAGCATCCGCTTCGTCCGGGCAGGGGATCCCGCCGCGGCGAACAGCGGTGCCGTAAGCGGATTGAGTGCCAGTGCCTTGGCCACGAGCGGAAACAGGACCCCGGCAATCCCGCCGAACATCTGGAACGCGCCGTTGATCGCGATCACGGGGGTTTGCCCCGGCAGGTCGAGGGCAAGGCGCAGGGCGACGGCCGCCCCGGCTGAATGCCCGACGATGGCGGCAGGCTTGACCGAGAGCGTCCGCAGAAGCGTTGCGATGTCTTCGGACACGGGGTCCAGACCCGCGCGCGCGCGGGTCCCGAGCCGGGTAAAGCCATGGCCCGGCAGATCGATCATGGTGACCCTGACATGGGGCGCAAGCAGGGGGGCCAGTGCGCGCCACGAATGCGTCGAGGCCCCCGCACCATGCAGGAGCAGAAGGTCGGGACCATCGCCAATCTGCTGGACGTGCCAGCGGTGCGGGCGCGCATCGATGAAACGGCTTTGCTCGGCGAAGGGCCAGTCTGGTGGCGGCCTGCGCATCAGAGCGCTTCGGCGACCGAGCGGCTGAGGCCCCGCGCGTCCGCCCTCGGTAATGGCAGGCAGGGTGCGCCCATCTGCGCGGCCAGCTCCGCGAGGGCCGGTGTCGGGCGATTGCCGGTATCGATGACAAGGCCCGATACGCCTGTCGCCCTGAGCAGCCGCGCCATCGCCGTGGCGTCGGCCAGCGCCTCGGCGCGCGAGGCATTGCCGGACAGCGCGATATTGGGCCGCCCGTCCGTCAGCACGACGACAGCCGGGTCCATGCCGCGACCACGCGCCAGCACCGAGAGTTTGATCGCCTGCTCAAGACCTGCGGCAAGCGGCGTTCCTCCGCCGCCGGGCAGCCCGGACAACTGCCGTTTGGTGCGCAACAGGCTGCGCGTCGGTGGCAGCAGCAGGTCCGCCGTCTCGCCCCGGAAACTGATGAGCGCGACGTGATCCCGTCGGGCATAGGCCTGGGCCAGCAGCAACTCCACCGCGCCCTTGACCTCGCCCAGCCGCGCGAACGCCGCCGAACCGGAGGCATCGACGGCGAAGATGATCAGGCGGTCCGATCGGGATTCGGACCGCTTCAGCCGAATGTCGCTGCTGCGGACCTGCACAGGCTGGCCCGGCCCACCGCCCCGCAGGCGTTGCCATGGTG
>JBARXR010000197.1:0-13306 GCA_049647445.1 Jannaschia sp.
TGTTGCGGATCGACTCGGTCGGCTCGATGAAGGTGCGGCCCATGTACTGGTTGCGGATGATCCCCATTGCGTAGGGGATGCCAGATTGCAGGCTGAATCCGATGGCCGCGGGCGTGCCGCTGTCGGGCACGGGGCACACCATGTCGGCATCGACCGGGGCCTCCTTGGCGAGTTCGCGCCCGATCGATTCCCGCGTGGAATAGACCGATTGGCCACCGAGGATGCTGTCGGGGCGGCTGAAGTAGACATGCTCGAAGATGCAGAACCGGGGGCGCTTGGCTTCGAAAGGCCGGTGGCTCACGACGCCGTCCTCCGCGGTGATGACGACCATTTCGCCCGGCGCGATTTCCCGTACGAACTCGGCCCCGATGATGTCTAGGGCGCAGGTTTCGGATGCCAGTGCCCAGCCGTCGCCGACCTTGCCGAGAACCAGAGGACGCACCCCGAGGGGGTCACGCACGCCGATCAGCTTGGTGCGGGTCATGGCGATGACCGAAAACGCCCCCTCCACCCGCCGCAGCGCATCCTTCATCCGCTCGGGGATGTTGCGCTGAAGGGAGCGCGCCATGAGATGAATGATGCATTCACTGTCGCTGGACGACTGGAAGATCGAGCCGCGCTCGATCAACTCGCGCCGCAGGGCATCGGCGTTCGTGATGTTGCCGTTGTGGGCGATGGCTGCGCCGCCCATGGCGAATTCGCCGAAAAAGGGCTGCACGTCGCGGATGGCGGTGTTGCCCTTGGAGCCGCTGGTGGAATACCGGACATGGCCGATGGCCAGGTGGCCCGGCAGCATGTTCATCGTGTCCTGGTCCGTGAAATTGTCGCGGACATAACCGAAGCGGCGCACCGAATTGAAGCCATGCTCCGGGTGATGGACGACGATCCCGCCCGCCTCCTGTCCGCGGTGCTGCAGGGCATGCAGGCCGAGGGCTGTAAAATTTGCTGCTTCGGAAACGCCAACGACGCCGAATATGCCGCATTCCTCTTTCAGCTTGTCGTCATCGAAGGGGTGGGCGCGCCAGTCTTGGTCGGACATGGGGGGGCCTTTGGGGTGGGAGCAGACACGGCCCCCCTTAAGGCTTTGTCACGAGAGTGTCACGCGCGTTTCGGCGCGACGCGACGATCGGCGTCACTGCGACGGAACGATTGGCTCCACCACCTCTGCCGGGGCTCCGCATTCGCCGACGAGGGCTTCGTATCGGGTCAGGATCCAGCCGGGCGCATCTTCGGGGATCTGGTTTTCGATCCCTGTCTTGGCGCGTCCGAAGATGGTCGCGGAGCGGCTCTGCTCGACCTCGGGGATGCCTTCGTTGACGATGACGCGGTCGTAGACAACGAACGCCACGGCCACCAGCAGCATGCCGCGCAGCACGCCGAAGACGAAGCCGAGACCTTGATCAACGGCTCCAAGTGCCGAATGGCGCACGGCCGAACTCAGCAGCGGAGTGAAGAAACTGGTCAGCACGAGGGCCAGTGCGAAGACGAGGGCGAAGGCCGCGATCACGGCCAGTTCGCAACTGTCGCCAAGAATATCGCCCACATAGGGGATCTCACGCACCAACGGCTCGGCGGCACCGGCGAATGTGAAGGCAAGAAACGCGGCGGCCACCCATCCGACGATCGCCATGGCCTCGCGCACCAGCCCGCGCGAAAACGCGAGGATGGCGGAGACGACGATGATGATGCCGACCGCCCCGTCAACGATGGTGAAACCTTCCATGCCCGTCCCTTCAACACGGCCCGAAGGCCGTAGGGGTCAGGCCGCGCCGAACACTTCTCCCACGAGTGTGGTCAGGTCCGGCAGAAGCCGCAGGGCCATGTCCCCCGCATCCCCCGTCTTGCAGCCCGTCGGGGCCATTGCGGCGGTAAAACCAAGTTTGGCCGCCTCTTTCAACCGGTTTTCGGCCTGCGCCACGGGGCGCAGCGCGCCCGACAGCGACAGTTCTCCGAAAACAACGGTTTCAGGCGGGATCGCGGCATCTTCCCGCGCAGACAGCAGCGCGCAGGCAACGGCAAGATCGGCGGCGGGCTCCGAAATCCGGATGCCGCCGGCGACGTTGAGATAGACATCCAGCCCTTGAAAGCTGATGCCCGTTCGTGCCTCCAGAACGGCGAGGATCATCGACAGGCGGCTGCCGTCCCAACCGACCACCGCGCGACGGGGCTGGGACAGTTGCGACGGGGCCACGAGGGCCTGTATCTCGACGAGGAGGGGGCGCGTGCCCTCGATCCCCGCGAAGACCACGCTGCCGGGGGCGGGGGCGTCCCGATCGCCGAGGAACAGTGCGGAGGGGTTTGCGACCTCGGCCAATCCGGCGCCCGTCATCTCGAAGACGCCGATCTCGTCCGCGGGACCGAACCGGTTCTTCACGGCCCGCAGGATGCGGAACTGGTGCCCCCGCTCTCCTTCGAAATAGAGCACGGTGTCCACCATATGCTCGACGACGCGCGGGCCCGCGATCTGGCCTTCCTTGGTGACATGGCCCACCAGCACCACGGACGTCCCGAACCGTTTGGCGAAACTGGTCAGTTCCTGCGCGCAGGCACGGACCTGACTGACCGAACCGGGGGCGGCGTCGACGGTGTCGACCCACATCGTCTGGATCGAGTCGATGATGGCGAGGGTGGGCTTTTCGGCCTCCAGCGTGGTCAGGATGTCGCGCAAGTTCGTCTCGGCCGCCAGCCGTACCGGGGCGTCTCCAAGACCCAACCGCTGCGCGCGCATCCGGACCTGTGCGGTCGCCTCCTCGCCGGAAACATAGACGACTGTTTCGCCCGCGCGGGCGAACGCGGCGGCGGCTTGCAGCAGAAGAGTGGATTTTCCGATGCCGGGGTCGCCACCGACCAATGTGGCGGACGCGGCCACGAGGCCACCGCCCAGCACACGATCCAGCTCGGCCATGTGCGACAGGGTGCGGGGCGGCGGGGTTTCCTCGGTTTGAAGGTCGGTGAGGGCCATTCGGCGGCCTTTGGCGGTGCCGAGCGATTTCCGTGACGGCCCCTGCGACAGCGGCACCTCCTCCTGTATGGAGTTCCAGGCACCGCATCCGTCGCAGCGGCCCGTCCATTTCTTGTGAAGAGCACCGCAGTCGTTGCAAGCGAATTGTGTGATCGGTTTGGCCATGTTCTTGTTTTGGTCCCGATGGTGACCAAAGGCAAGCGGAACCGGCGCTGTGGTCGACCGCCCTTATTCGGCGGGCGTCGCCGTCCTCGGTTCGGCCCCGCTCTCTCGGCGTGACCGCTCTATGCCGACCACGTTGCGGGGCCGGTCGTGCCCGGTCAGCTTGAGGGCATCCGTGATGTCGGCAAGATCCTTCTGTAGGCGATCCAGCTGCTTCTCGGCCAGGCCCTCCTCGACGGATACGGCCTGCATCCAGCGCTTGATCTCCTGCACGGTGGCCTGCGCCATGCTGATCCGCTGGCGATAGTCGTCGACCTCGTGCTGGCGCTGGCGCAGGAAGGAGCGGGCGCGCGCGACCTTCTCGTCGCTGTAGATCTGCGCCAGGTTCCGGCTTTCCAGCGACATCTGTGCCGCCACCTGCAGCACGTCATGTTCCAGTCCGTCGAGATCGGGGTGATCGCGCATCCACTCGATCCGGTCGCGCATGGTGTCGAATTCGCGGCTAAGCTGGAATGTGCCTTCCCGGTCGGCGCGGTGCACATAGTCATAGGCCTGTGCGACGTCGGCCATCGAAAGATGGAAATCGCGGTTGGTCACTTCGAGGCGGCGCACCCGGGCGTTCGCGGGCAGAAAGCCGGTCAAAGCCAGCAGCAGGACGGTCAGGCCGATCTGCGCGACCATGCCGGCGTTCAAGACCTCCCGTCCATCGAAAGAAAGCGGCAGTTCAAGCCAGGGCACGACACCCAGACCGGCGGCGATCGTCACCCCGACCAGACCGATCGTTGCGACCAGAAGGACAAATCCGCAGATTTGCTGGGCAAGACCCGCGAGGACATTGATCTGTCGCGTCATATTGTTCATGGCCGGTCCCCCAGGGTCGCAGTCGTCGGTCGGTCGTTTGGCAGCGCATCGGCAGGATAGCAGAAATACGCCGCCAACCATCAATCAAAAATGAGCGATCATCCGCCGATTGTGACTATTTCCCGACTCCAAGTCTCTGGCATTGCTCGGATTTCGAAACAGTGCTTTTCCGGGATCAGGCCGTTTCACCGCGATAGCGTCGGGTATACCGATGTCCGAGCGACGTGAGGATCTCATATCCGATCGTGCCCGCAACGGCACCCAGACGATCGACGGTCCGGTGCGGATCGAGCAGGGTCAGGTGATCCGGATCGCGGTCCAGGTGACTGATATCAATCGTCAAAAGGTCCATGGACACACGACCGACGGCCGGGCAGGGGACCGGACCGGCCATCAATTCCAATCCCGGCTGGAGCGAGCGTGGCAGGCCGTCGGCATAGCCACCCGCGACCGTGGCAATGCGTGACGGAGCGACCGCGGTCCAGCTTGCGCCGTATCCAACTGTTTCCCCCGCAGCCACGTCGAAACAGGCGATGACCGGCAGGTCGAGCGTCACCACAGGTTCGGCATCGGCATAAGGCAGCCCGCCGTACAAACCGATTCCGGGTCGCACCATGTCGAAGTGATAGGCCGGACCCAAAAGCGTCCCGCCCGTCGCCGCGAGAGAGCGTGGCACCTCCACCCCGTCGGTCATGGCGCGGAAGGCAGCCAGTTGCCGTGTGCTCTGGTCGCTGCCCGGCTGATCTGCGGAGGCGAGGTGCGACGTGATCAGGACCGGCTCTGCGGCAAGGGCCAGGTCCGCCACGGCGCCCCATTCCTCGGCCTTCAGGCCCAGACGGTTCATGCCGGTGTCGAGTTGAAGGCCGAACGGATGCCGGGGCAGCATTTCAAGATGACGGGTGAGCTGGTCGATGGACACGATCAGGGGGACAAGGTCGGCGCGCTGCAGCGTGCCGGTGTCACCCGGCATATGACCGTAAAAGACATAGATGCGCGGTTCCGGCCCGAGGGTGCGGCGCAGGGACAGCCCCTCGTCGGCAGTCGCCACGAAAAAAGCCCGCGCGCCTTCGCGGGCGAGGCGCGGGGCCACCTGCGTCAGGCCAAGGCCGTATCCGTCGGCCTTGATGACCGCGCCGGTCTCGCAGTCCGGGGACGACAGGCGATCCAGCGCACGCCAATTGGCGGCGATCGCTTCAAGGTCGATATGGAGGGTTCCGCTTGGCATCGTCACGCGGTGATGGGGGGTGCGTGTCGCGCCGTCAAGGTCCGGCCGAAGCTGCGCCAGGGGGCCAGAAGCCCAGGTCAGGCCCCGATGATCGCCGTTCGCGGTCCGGATGGCGGATCTGACGCCGAACGCGCTTCTCACTGGGTGCGGGGACCGCGCGGTTTTCAGTACCCCGTCGACCCGACGTCGACGCTTGTCACCCCCGGCCTTCCTGCCAGGGTTTGACCAGATTGCTGAACCGGGTAAACCGCCCCTCGAACGCAAGTTCCACGGTGCCGATGGGCCCGTGCCGCTGCTTGCCGATCACGACCTCGGCTTTGCCGTGCACCGATGCCATGGCCGCCTGCCACTCGACCATCTTGTCGAGCTGGTGGTCGCCCGGTTTCTCGCGTTCTTTGTAGTATTCTTCGCGGTAGACGAACATCACCACGTCCGCGTCCTGCTCAATCGAGCCCGACTCGCGCAGGTCCGACAATTGCGGACGCTTGTCCTCGCGGTTCTCGACCTGTCGGGAAAGCTGCGACAGGGCGATGACGGGGATGTCGAGTTCCTTGGCGATGGCTTTCAGACCTTGCGTGATCGCCGAGACCTCGTTGACGCGGTTGTCGCCCTTGCCGGGTGCCGTCACCAGTTGCAGGTAGTCGACGATCAGCAGGTCAAGCCCGTGCGTCCGCTTCTGCCGCCGCGCGCGGGCGGAAAGTTGCGCGATGGGCAGGGCGGGCGTGTCGTCGATATAAAGCGGGCAGGATTCGAGGGCCTTGGCGGCCTCCACGAAGCGGCGGAACTCGGCCTCGGTCATATCGCCGCGCCGGATCTGTTCGGACGGCACTTCGGAGGCTTCCGACAGGACCCGCGCCGCCAGTTGTTCGGCGGACATCTCGAGCGAGTAGAAGCCGACGACGCCCCCCTCGACCGCACCATCGCGCCCGTCATGCGTCTTGCCCTGCCTGTAGGCCTTGGCGACGTTGAACGCGATATTGGTGGCCAGCGCGGTCTTTCCCATCGACGGGCGACCGGCGAGGATCAGCAGGTCGGAGCGGTGCAGGCCGCCCAGTTTCTTGTCGATGTCCACAAGGCCCGTGGAAATGCCCGCCAGCCCGCCGTCCCGCTGATAGGCCGCGTTCGCCACATCCACGGCCTGCTTGATGGCGGACAGGAACGACTGGAACCCGCTTTCGGATTTGCCCTGTTCGGCCAGTTGGTACAATTTCGCCTCGGCATCGACGATCTGTTCCGACGGCTCCTTGTCGACCGTGACATCGGTGGCCTGGGCGCTGATGTCGCGGCCGAGCGCGATCAGGGCCCGCCGGACGGCCAGATCATAGATCATCTGGGCATAGTCGCGCACCGCATAGGCCGCCACGGCGGAGGCCGCCAGGGTCACGAGGTAGGCAGGCCCGCCAAGCGACTTGAGACCCTCGTCGTCTTCGAGGAACGGCTTGAGGGTGACCGGAGACGCCAGCGCATTCTTTTGAATCTTGGCGGCGCAGATGTCGAAGATTCGGGCGTGAACCGGGTCGAAGAAATGCTCGGACCGGATGATCCCGGCGGCCCGGTCATACAGGTCGTTGTCGGTCAGAAGCGCACCCAGCAACTGCTGCTCGGCCTCGATATTGTGCGGCAGGGCCCCATCGGCAGAGGCCGGAATACCCTGATCCAAACGCGCAACCGTGTTCATTTGCCCCACCCTCGATTTTCTTGTTTGGACGACGATACGTCAGAGGGCAGCGTGCAGCAATCCGACAGCTGTGGACAGCCTGTGGTCAAATGCAGTTACGCTGGGGACAACGTCCCAAGCCCTTCAATGCGCGGGAAAAGAAATCGCCGTCTGATCCTACGACCCATGCGCGGCCTGCCACCCGCGCGGGTCGGTCAGGAAAGCCTGCACCCCGTCCAGCGTCTCGGCATCGAAGATACCTTGCGCCTTGGCCTCCGCCAGTACGTCCCACCAGGTGCAGAGGGCGTGCAGGGTCACGCCGTGATCGCCCAGCGTCTTGGTGATCTCGGGGAAGATGCCATAGCTGAAGATCACGCCGGTGTGGGCGCAGGTGGCCCCGGTCTCGCGGATGGCGTCCACGAACGAAAGCTTGGAGCCGCCGTCCGTCGTCAGGTCCTCGATCAGCAGGACGCGCTGACCTTCGGTCATCAGCCCCTCGATGCGGGCGTTGCGCCCATACCCCTTGGGCTTCTTGCGCACATAGGTCATCGGAAGCGCCATGCGTTCCGCGATGAAGGCTGCGAACGGGATGCCCGCCGTCTCGCCGCCCGCGACGTTGTCGAACGCCTCGAACCCCGCGTCGCGCATGATCGTGACGGTGAGGAAATCCATCAGCGTGGCGCGCAGGCGCGGATAGGAAATCAGCTTGCGGCAGTCGATGTAGGTCGGCCCCTTGGCGCCGGATGCATAGACGAACGGCTCTCGCGCGTTGAAATGCACGGCCTGCACCTCCAGCAAGGCACGCGCGGTGAGGCGGGCGATTTCGGCGGCGGGCGGGTAAGTGGTGGGGATCATCGCGGGCTCCTGAGGGGGATGCCAATTTTCGTCGAAAATTGGTGGCTAGCTGACGTGCCAGTGCAGGGGGTGGCCCGGATCGAATAGCGTCACGGACTGGCCGTGCGCCTCGATCCGTTCCGGCAGGGACAAAGGCGCGCCGCGCGTCAGGGTGATCGTCCCGGCGTTGACCGGCAGGCCGTAATGGGCCGCACCATGGAGCGCTACGAAGCCTTCGAGACGGTCCAGCTTGCCCTCCGCCTCGAAGACATGCGCGAGACACGACAGCGCGTGCGGCGCGGTGAAGCATCCGGCCGAACAACACGACGACTCCTTGGCGTGGGTCGGGTGCGGGGCGCTGTCGGTGCCGAGAAAGAACTGCGGATCGCCCGAGGTCGCCGCAGCGCGCAGGCTGGCCTGATGGGTATCGCGTTTCAGGATCGGCAGGCAGTAGAAATGCGGCCGCATCCCGCCCGCCAGCATATCGTTCCGGTTCGCCATCAGGTGTTGCACGGTGATCGTCGCCCCGGTTCCCGGATGGGCGCGGACCCAGTCGACGGCCTCGGAGGTGGTGACGTGTTCGAGGGTCAGCTTGAGCGCCGGGTGGGCGGCCTTGAGAGGGGTCAGGACGCGGTCGAGAAAGGTCGCCTCGCGGTCGAAGATGTCTATGTCGCGGTCGGTGACTTCGCCGTGCAGGCAGAGTGGCACGCCCGCAGTCTCCATCGCGGCCAGCACGGGCCGGACGTTCTCGAAATTGCCGACGCCAGAGGCGGAGTTCGTCGTCGCGCCCGCCGGGTAGAGTTTGACTGCCGCGACGATGCCCTCCGCATGGGCCTGCACCACATCGGCCGGGTCGGTCGTCTCCGTCAGGTAGAGCGTCATCAGCGGGTTCGCGAAACCGGCGGCGATCACCCGGTCGCGGTAGGCGGCGGCCTGCGCGCCGGTGACGACGGGTGGCACCAGGTTGGGCATGATGATGGCGCGGTTGAAATGGCGGCTTTCCGGTGCCACCGCGCGGAGCATGTCGCCGTCGCGCAGGTGCAGGTGCCAGTCGTCGGGGCGACGTATCGTGAGCGTATCCATGCTCGAGGGCTTAGACCGGCGGGACCGGTCTTGGCCAGAGGTCCTGTCCGCCTCAATTTCGGGCATCGTGGTGCTGCGCGCTGGACGGCCCCGCGCCGGCGGCGCAGGTTGTCCGGAATGTTGGACGATCCTCAGAAGATGCAGCGCGTGCAAGGCGAGGCCATGGTGCGGATAAGCCGCTCCGGGCTTGCCGATTTGCGGCAGCGCGGAAGTGCCAAGGCGATGATGCCGAGGACCGACGACCCCGACCCGGAAGTCGTTTTCCTGAACACGGCCGGTGGCGTCACCGGTGGCGACCGCCTCGACTACGCACTCCATGTCGGGCCGGGAGCGCGGGTGACCGGGGCGACCCAGACGGCGGAACGGGCCTATCGCGCGTTGGGCGATGCGCCGGGGCGGGTCGTCACGCGACTGACGGTTGGCAGCGGCGGGCGGCTCGACTGGTTGCCGCAGGAGGTGATCGTGTTCGAGGGCGCGCAACTGCGGCGCGAGACAGACGTGCGGCTCGAGGGCGATGCGACCTTCCTCGGGGTCGAGTCGGTCGTGCTCGGGCGCGCGGCACACGGCGAGACGGTCACGCGGGCGCGCCTCGACGATCTTCGGACGGTCTGGCGGGACGGACGGCTGTTGCATCAGGAACACCTGGAGATCGGGCAAGCGGCTCTGGCCGATGCCGCGACGATCGGTGACATGCGCGCGGTGGCGACGCTGACGTTCCTTGCGCGGGGCGCCGAGGACGCGATCGGCCCGCTGCGGGAGGCCCTGGGTCAGGACGGGTATGCCTCGGGCTGGGATGGACGCCTCGTGGCGCGGCTCGCGGCCCCGACAGCCGCCCCGTTGCGTCGCGCTCTGATCCGCGCCATCGTGTGCCTGCGCGGAAGCCCGGTCCCGCGCGTGTGGCAAAGCGATTTCTGAGAGGTCCGTCCGATGAACCTGACCCCCCGCGAAAAAGACAAACTGCTGGTGAGCATGGCGGCCATGGTTGCGCGAAACCGGCTGGAACGCGGTGTGAAACTGAACCACCCGGAAGCGATCGCCCTGATCACCGACTTCGTCGTCGAGGGCGCGCGAGACGGCCGTTCGGTCGCCGACCTGATGCAGGCCGGGGCGCAGGTGGTGCGCGCCGAGCAATGCATGGAGGGTATCGCGTCTATGATCCATGACGTGCAGGTCGAGGCGACGTTTCCCGATGGCACCAAGCTGGTCACGGTCCACCACCCGATCCGAAGCGGACAGGAGGATGCGGCGTGATCCTTCTGAACCTGTTCATCGGCATCCTCACGGGTCTTGCCGTTCCGCGCGTCGAGCGCTGGCTCAAGGATTGGGCGGAGTCGATCTGGCTCGGGGGCCTGAACATCACGGACCACGAATTCGACCTTGCCGCACTTCTGGTGATCCTGATGGTCGCTGCGGTCGTCTGTGCCATCCTCGGCATCGACAGTTCGGCGTTCATGCTGGCCCTCGGCGCACTGATCGGCCTCTTCGGCAAGCGGATCTGGAGCCGTATCCTGCATCCGGAGACAGGCGCATGATCCCGGGCGAGGTTCTGACCGGCGCAGGGGACATCACCCTGAACGCGGGGTCCGAGGCGGTCACGATCGAGGTCTCGAACACCGGCGACCGTCCCGTGCAGGTCGGCAGCCATTACCATTTCGCCGAAACCAACCCGGCGCTTGACTTCGACCGGGTCCGGTCGCGTGGATTGCGCCTGGACATAGCCGCAGGAACCGCCGTTCGCTTTGAACCGGGGCAAACGCGGCGTGTTCATCTGGTGCCCCTGTCGGGCGACCGCCGCGTGTTCGGCTTCAACGCGCAGATACAAGGTGATTTGTAATTCATGTTTGAATTGTTTCAGTTGCAGGCTCGGACGGCGCGGATGTTGATCGAAGCGCAAACCGTGATCGGGATGCGCGTGCTCGGGATGACCGGGGTCGTCACAGCCGAGAAGGACGAAAACCTCCGGATGATGACCGAAAAGCAGACCGCCTTTGCGGATGCGGCCCTCGCGGCGACGCGGGCGCTGCTGTCTGGCAAGACGCCGCTGCAGGCATACGGGCTGGCGCTGACCCCGATCGGCAAGACCACGCGCAGCAATTCCACGAGATTGACCCGCCGTCATTGACAGGCTGCCGCATCTCGGCTGACCCTTGGGAGTGACTGCCAACCCCAATGAGGATGCCCGAGATGTGCGATATCTGTGTGATGGACGCGGTCAAGGACCGCATGCTGAGCCGCCGCGACCTGTTCCGGGGCGGTCTGGCCACGGGCATTGCAGGTGCCGCTGGGCTGACGACCGGAACGCCAGCGCTTGCCGATGGCCATGGGTCGATCCGCGACATGACCCATGCGTATGACGGGACGTTTCCGACCTTCTTCAACGAGCCGGGGATCACCCTGGAAAAGCTGTTCGATTTCCCGGCAAACGGCTTCAACCTGTTCAATCTGACGATCAACGAACACACCGGAACGCACATCGACGCGCCTCTGCATTTCTCGGCGGATGGGGCCTCGGTCGATCAGATCGCGCTCGGCAACCTGATCGTGCCCCTGTGCGTGGTCGACATCCGCGAAAAGGCCGAGGGCGATGCCGATGCACAGGTCACGCCTGAGGATCTCATGGCGTGGATTTCCATGAACGGGGATATTCCGGATCGTGCCTGCGTGGCGATGAACTCCGGCTGGGCGTCAAAGGTCAACGATCCGGCGTTTCGCGGTGCGGACGCGGATGGCGGGCTGCACTTCCCCGGTTTCCACCCCGAGGCGACGGCCATGCTGCTGGAGACGACGTCTTCGGCGGCGATCGCCGTGGACACGCTGTCGCTGGACCACGGACCCTCCGCCGATTTCGCGACGCATTATGCCTGGCTTCCCGCCGGTCGCTACGGGATCGAATGTCTTGCCGGCCTCGACCAGGTGCCTGCGGCGGGGGCCACGCTGGTGGTGGGCGCGCCGACCCACAAGGGCGGCACGGGGGGCCCGGCGCGCATCTTCGCGCTGGTGTGACGCCTGTTGGCCGCCACCCATGGGTGCGGCGCCCCGGCCCGTGCGTGCCGCGGCGCCTGCCGTCAGATCTTGGCCGTCCGCGCAGGGTGCGTTTGGCGTTCGTCGGTTTCGTCGGCAGAGAGAAGTGTCGTGTCTGCCTAACGATTGGGCACAGGGGAGGGACGGATCGGTCAGGCCTTTGACAAGCGGCCTGCGGCTTGGTCTGACTGTCCCCGACCCTGATCCCCCCGGAGCCCGCCCATGCCCGCAACAATTTCCCGCCGCAGCTACGCCGACATGTATGGCCCGACCACCGGCGATCGGGTGCGGCTCGCGGATACGGACCTCATCATCGAGGTCGAGCGCGACCACACCACCTATGGCGAGGAGGTCAAGTTCGGTGGCGGCAAGGTGATCCGCGACGGCATGGGCCAGTCCCAGCGGACGCGGGCCGAGGGGGCGGTCGATACCGTCATCACGAACGCGCTGATCGTCGATCACACCGGCATCTACAAGGCCGACGTGGGCCTGCGCGACGGTCGCATCCATGCCATAGGCAAGGCGGGCAACCCGGATACGCAGCCCGGCGTCACCATCGTCATCGGCCCCGGGACGGAAGCCATCGCGGGTGAGGGGCGCATCCTGACGGCCGGCGGCTTCGACAGCCACATCCACTTCATCTGTCCACAGCAGATGGAGGACGGCTTGCATTCCGGCGTCACGACGTTCCTCGGCGGGGGCACCGGACCCGCGCATGGCACTCTGGCGACGACTTGCACGCCGGGGCCCTGGCACATCGGGCGCATGATGCAGGCGTTCGACGCCTTTCCGGTGAACTTCGCGCTCTCGGGCAAGGGCAACGCGTCGCGCGCCGCCCCTCTGGAGGAGATGGTGCGCGCCGGGGCCTCTGCGTTGAAACTGCACGAGGACTGGGGCACCACACCGGCCGCCATCGACACCTGCCTGACCGTGGCGGACGCCATGGACGTGCAGGTGATGATCCATACCGACACCCTGAATGAAAGCGGCTTCGTCGAAAATACCGTCGCAGCCATCAAGGGCCGCACGATCCACGCCTTTCATACGGAAGGCGCGGGCGGCGGGCACGCCCCAGACATCATCAAGGTCTGCGGGCTGGAGCATGTGATCCCGTCCAGCACCAACCCGACGCGGCCCTATACCGTGAACACGCTGGAGGAGCATCTCGACATGCTGATGGTGTGCCACCACCTCGACAAGTCGATCCCCGAAGACGTGGCCTTCGCGGAGTCGCGCATCCGCAAGGAGACGATCGCCGCTGAAGACATCCTGCACGACATGGGCGCATTTTCGATCATAGCGTCGGATTCCCAGGCCATGGGGCGCGTCGGCGAGGTCATCATCCGCACTTGGCAGACCGCCGACAAGATGCGCAAGCAGCGCGGGCGGCTAGCGGAGGAGACGGGCGACAACGACAACCTGCGCGTGCGCCGGTATATCGCGAAATACACGATCAACCCGGCGATCGCCCACGGCATGTCGTCGGAGATCGGGTCGGTCG
>JBARXR010000198.1:0-6573 GCA_049647445.1 Jannaschia sp.
AGCCCCTTCATAGACGGTGCGTGTCGCCGTCCCGGACGGCACCTCGCGCAGGCACTGCGGCGGCAGGGAGCCGGGCAGCACGACGGCGTTCTGCATGCAGGTCGCGTCGTAGCCTTCGATGATCTCCACCGGGTTGGTGGCATCGGCGCGGCATTGCGTCGGGATCAGGCGGATATCGACGGAGCGGTTGACCGGGGGCTGATAGGGCGGCGTGTCGCGCGCGACCTGCGGCGGCGTCGCCACCGGGTGGGGCGCCGTGGCGTGGCTTTGCCCGACCGGATGCTCATGCCATGTGCCGCCGCCGCTGCCGTCGGCATGGATATGGCTGTAGGTTCCCGATGTGACGGGCGGCGGGGCAGACCGGGATCGGGCGACGCTCGGCTGATCTTGCGGGTCGGGCTGGCCTTGCCGGGACTGCTCCAGCGCGTCGTTGAGGAGATAGAGCGCGGCCAGGCCGCCGATGATCCGGGCGGCATCCCGGCGGTCGAGATCGGCCTGTGCGGGCAGCGCGAGGCCGAAGGCCAGCAGGGTGGCGAGGATGGGTCGACTCATGGGGTCTCCTGTTGGGGGATACCGTTGGCAGACGGGTCGGCGTTTCGACGGCGCAATCTATGCGCCGCCGGGTGAACGGCGCGTTACCGCCGGCCGGAATGTGCGATCCAACCCGACCGGGCCAGGCAACGTTCCGAATAGACGTTCCGCAAGCCGCGATCCGTGCGCACCTGTCGCAGGCAGTGCTGCGGCGGACCCGCGCGGCGGACAGGCTGATGGCGCTGATACCGGACCTGCGGCTCGCGATACTGAAGCTGCGGCTGGCGATACTGGACCTGCGGCTGGCGATACTGGACTTGTGGCTGGCGGTACACGGGCGCGGGTCTGGCGGTTGCCTGTCCGCGGTTCGACAGGGCCTCGTTCAGGATGACGAGGGCCGCGACCCCGCCCAGGACCTTCGCGACGTCGCGCGCCTCGGCGCGTGCGGGCGCGGTCGTCAGGGGCAGGGCGAGGGTGGCGGACAGGATGGCGATGGCAAGCGTGCGTAACATCGGGCAACTCCTTCTCTGGATGCGTTGGCAGTGATCCGATGGTCCGACGTGGGCCTCCGCCTCTCAATAACGCGCACCTGTCATGGGATAGCCGCGCGGTAGTTATTGCCTGCGGCGCGCGGCTCGCCCACAGTCGAAACATGAAACGCGTTCTTTTCCTGTTCGGGGCCCTGACCCTCATCGCCGGGACGGCCGAGGCCGCCTGCTATGCCGACTACAAGGCCAAGCAGGACGACCCGCTGCGCCTGCACTACGGCGTGATGGAGGTGCCGGACGCGGCCTGTTCGCCCGGTGCCGCCGCGCAGGTTGTCGCCGGACGCTTGCAGGAGGGGTGGCAGTTGCTCAATATCGTGTCAGTCTTCGGTCCCGAAGGTCTGAACGACAGGAGAGCCAGTGCCGGCGAATTCTTCCTCCGTTACTGAAACCCGCGCGGCCTCGGCCCGGATCGTCGGTCTTGGCATCGGGGCCATCGTCGTCATCCTGCTGGCGGCGGCGATCTTCCTGTTTGCGACGCTGCCGGATGCCAATGCGTTCAATGCGCGGGTGGAGCGGCTGTTCATCGAGTCGGACCTGACCGAACCCGCCGAGATCGGACTTCTGGAGATCCTCGCGCAGTCGGGCACGGCATTTTCCGAGGTGCTGGGCAGCTACCGCGTCATCATCTTCGTCTTGCTGGTGTTCGCCACGGCCCTGCTGATCGCCTGCGTGGTGCTGCTGCTGGCCATCGTCACGCTGAACCGCCGCATGGGCGAGATCGAGCGGTCGGGGATCCAGGTGACGTCGCTGGTCCTAGCCCGGGCGGAAAACGCCGTGATGCTCAACGATATCGAGCTGAAGCTGACGGAGGCCGCGATGGAGACACTGGCGGTGCTGGCGGAGGCGCGGCTGGACGGCGACATGCTGACCGGGGCCCAGATCGAGGCCGTCATCACCGGGCGCCCGGAGGCCGATTGCGACGAGGCGGCGGGCGCGACGCGCATCAAGCGGCTGCGCGATGCGCTGGGCAACCAGATCGTGACGCATCTTCTGATCCGCAACATCACGCGGCAGGGCTATGTCCTCGCCCTCGACCCCAAGGTCATCCGGATGGTCTGAGGGACACGGTCCGGGTGGCAAAGGCGCGCGCCCCCTAGGCAGACCCGCGTCCATCGACAAGGATAGGGACCGACAGGGGGACCGACATGGCAGTTTCTTGGACAGGATGGATCGGCGCGGCTTTTCTGGCGCTCGGGCTGGCGCCGCCGCTTCAGGCGCAGGACGCCCTGTCGTTCCGCATCGCGACGGGCGGCAGCGCGGGCACCTATTTCCCGATCGGCGGCCTGATCGCCAATGCCATTTCCGCGCCGGCCGGGTCCCTGCCATGCGACGCGGGCGGGGCCTGCGGGGTGCCGGGCCTGACGGCGACGGCGATAACGACCAGCGGCTCCGTCGCCAATGTCGAGGCGATCGCGGAGGGGCGGCTGGAAAGCGCATTCATCCAGTCGGACGTCGCGACCTGGGCCTGGTCCGGCACCGGTATCTGGGCACCGCGCCCGCCCGAGGACGGGCTGCGGGCCATCGCGAACCTCTACCCCGAGTCGATGCATGTGGTGGCGCGCGCCGACAGCGGGATCGAAGCGATCGCCGACCTGGTGGGCAAACGTGTCTCGCTCGATGAGCCGGGGTCGGGCACGCTCGTGGAGGCGCAGCTCATCCTTGCCGCGATGGGCATTCGCGAGGCCGATCTGGAGGCGCGGTACCTCAAGACGACGGACGCAGCCGATGCCATGCGCGCAGGCAGCCTCGATGCGTTCTTCTTTTCCGGGGGCTTTCCCGCGCGGGCGATCACCGATCTGGCCAACGATCTGGCGATCACGATCGTGCCGTTCGACGAGGATGCGACCGAGGTGATCCTGGTCAGCCACGAGTTCTTCACCTACGACGTGATCCCCGCCGGCGTTTATCCGGGTGTCGACGAGGATGTCTGGACCATCGGCGTCAATGCCCAGTGGGTGACCTCCGCCGACCAGCCCGAGGCACTGGTCTACGACATCACCCGCGCGCTGTGGAACGACACCACCCGCCGCCTGCTGGACGGCGGCCATGAGAAGGGCCGCCTGATCCGGCTCGAGACCGCGCTCGACGGCGTCGGCATTCCGCTGCATCCCGGCGCGGAGCGGTTCTATCTCGAGATCGGTCTCTTGCAGTAGGGTCGGGCTGGTGATCCCGGCAGGACTTGAACCTGCAACCTATCCCTTAGGAGGGGATTGCTCTATCCAGTTGAGCCACGGGACCATCGCCGCCTGACTACCCCTGCGGACCGCCGTTTGTCCACCGCAGACGGGCCGCCGTCGCCTGTCGATCGACCGGCCCCCCATGCGGAACGCGGGGCGCGATGGGCCTGCTTGTCCCCCGACCCCGACGCGGGCTATCAGATTCTCACGCAGACCGGAGGCCCGTTTGACCCGTCGCAACCAGCACCTGACCCTGAGAGACGTCTCCGAGGCGTCGGGGGTCAGCGAGATGACCGTCAGCCGGGTGCTGCGCAACAGGGGCGACGTATCGTCGGCGACCCGCGAAAAGGTTCTCGAAGCGGCCCGGATGCTGGGCTATGTGCCCAACAAGATCGCGGGTGCGCTGGCCTCGAACCGGGTCAACCTTGTCGCCGTGATCGTTCCGAGCCTGTCGAACCTCGTCTTTCCCGAAATGCTGGCGGGCGTGTCCGAGGTGCTCGACGCGACAGATCTCCAACCGGTTGTCGGCGCCACCAACTACGACGCTTCCAAGGAAGAAAAGACCCTGTTCGAGATGCTGTCATGGCGTCCCTCGGGCGTCATCATCGCCGGGTTGGAGCATACCGACGCGACGCGCGCGATGCTGGCCAACTGCGGCGTGCCCGTGATCGAGGTGATGGATGTCGACGGCGACCCGGTCGATGCGGCGGTGGGCATCAGCCACTGGCGCGCCGGGTATCAGGTCGGCACCGAGATCGTGGCGCGCGGCTATCGGCGGATCGGCGTTCTGGGCACCAAGCTCGACGGAGATCACCGCGCCCGCAAGCGCATCGAGGGGTTGGAGCGCGCGCTGCAGGAGGCCGGGATTCCCATCGCCGAGCAGATGGCCTATTCCGGCTGGTCGGGGTTCGCCAAGGGCCGGGAGATGACGGCGGATATGCTGGGTCGCGTCCCCGACCTCGATTTCCTCTTTTACACCAATGACCTGACGGGTGCGGGCGGTTTGCTCTACTGCCTCGAAAAGGGTCTCGATGTCGGGGGCGATCTGGGGCTGGCGGGATTCAACGCCTTCAGCCTGCTCGACGGTCTGCCGCGCAAGCTGGCCACCATCGACAGCCGGCGCCGCGAAGCCGGTCAGGTCGCGGCCCGGATCATCACCGGCGAGCATGTTTTCAAGACGGAGGACCGGCGCGTCGAACTGGTCCCGACGTTTCTGCCGGGCAACACCATGCGGGCCAGAACCGCCGACTGAGACGGAATGGCGGATTTCGCTCGATCGGGCCGATTTTCGCCGTATTTTGGGGACAGACCCACGCCCGACAGGACCGACCGACACCACCGCCGCCGCAGGATGCGCCCGATGACCGTGCCCGACAAGCTGAACGCCAGCTACCTGCGCCGCTATGGTTTCGCGGCGCGGACGATCATCGACGTCGGTGTCCTGAGCGGCACGCCCTGGCTTTACGAAGCCTTCCCCGATGCCCGGTTCATCCTTGTCGATCCCCTCGAGGAGAGCCGCGCGTCGGTGACCGACCTTTGGGGGGGCCTCGACTTCGTGTTCCACCAGACCGCGCTGGGCGCGCGCAAGGGATCGATCGAACTCGAGATCGAACCGTCGCGCCCCTCGCGCAGCACCCCCGGACACAGGTTCGCCCACGGGACCCTGCTGGAGCGCCGCAAGGTGGACGTCGTGCGCCTCGACACGCTGACCGATGGGATCGCCGGGCCCTTCGGCCTCAAGATCGACACCGAAGGGCATGAGCTCGAAGTCATCAAGGGGGCCACCCGCACGCTCGAACGCTGCGAGTTCGTGATCGCGGAGGTATCCGTCAAGAAACGCTTCGAAGGCGGATACCGGTTCTCCGATTTCATCGCCGCTATGGCCGAGCGGGGATTCGAGGTGCATTCTTTCCTTTCCGGTCTGACACGCGCGCCGCGCATGTCGGACGTCCTTTTCATCCCTGCCGACAGCCCCCGCTTCGACATGACCCCGAAAGCCTGACCGATGAACAAGAAGGCCGCCGCCAAGACGTTCAATTTCCAGCACACCCGACAGGACGGCGTCTTCCGGACGTGGTTCCGGGGCGAGCACACCAATTTCAACCCAGACTTCGAAAAGATGGCCGAGGCCGATGCGACGCTCAAATGGGTGACGCAGGGGTGGCAGCCGAAGGAACGGATCGTCACGCCGGACACGAAGATCACCGCGTTCGGGTCGTGTTTCGCGGCCAATATCTCCAACTGGCTGGCGGGGCGGAATTACAACATCCTGACGAAGAACCAGGACTCCAACGCCTATGTCGTCAAGTGCGGCGAGGGCATGGTGAATTCCTACGTCATCCGGCAGCAGTTCGAATGGGCGTTCGAGGGCAAGAAGTTCGAGGAGGCGCTGTGGCACGGCTACGAGGCCGAAAGCTATGGCTACGACGAGGACATCCGCACCCAGACGCTGGAGATCTTTTCCAACACCGACCTGTTCATCCTGACGTTCGGCCTGTCCGAAGTCTGGTACGACGAGGTGACCGGCGGCGTCTTCTGGCGGTCCATCCCGCAGGAGGCCTACGACCCCGCGCGCCACAAGTTCCGCGTGACCACGGTCGAGGAGAACAAGGACAACATCCGCGCGATCTATGCGTTGATCCGCAAGCATCGACCCGAGGCCAGGATCATCACCACCCTGTCGCCCGTGCCCCTGATCGCGACGTTCCGGCCGGTGTCCTGCATTTCGGCCAATTCCGTGTCCAAGGCTGTCCTGCGCGTCGCGCTCGACGAATTGATGCGTGAATTGGGGGACGAGGGCTATCTGCACTACTGGCCCAGCTACGAGATCGTCACGGACGTTTTCCATTCGCCCTTCAAGCAGGACCGCAGGCATCTGCCCCGCGCGGTCCTGGATTTCATCATGATGCTGTTCGAACAGGTCTGGTGCGAAAAACAGCCCACCGACGAGGAGATGCTGAAACACTGGATCGCCGCGCTGTCGTCGGCGGGTCTCGTGTCCGACCGGCTCGAGTCGGCGATCGCCGACGACAGCCTCGCCAATCTCAGGCGCGTCATGTCCAAGCGCAAGATCGCGCGCCATCCGGAAGCCGAGGCCGCGATCCGCGCCCAGCTGGAGCGCCTCGAAGGGATGCTGAAAGGGTGAAGCCGCTGCCCGACAATGCCCTCGAGCTTCTCGAATCCCTGCCCAAGGACGGGCGCGGGGCCGAGGTCGGCACCCATGAGGGTCGCTGGACGCGGGCGCTTGTCGACGTGGCGGGGCCCGCGACCCTGACGCTGATCGACCCGTGGCGAGAGGACGCGGAACAGGATGCGCG
>JBARXR010000199.1:0-2541 GCA_049647445.1 Jannaschia sp.
GCCAACGAGAAGGCCGAGAAGCGCGGCGACCGTCCGGCGCAGGCCGAGCCGATCCTGTTGGGCATCACCAAGGCGTCGCTGCAAACCCGCAGCTTCATCTCGGCGGCGTCCTTCCAGGAAACCACCCGCGTGCTGACCGAGGCTTCGGTGCAGGGCAAGCGCGACAAGCTGGTCGGCCTCAAGGAGAACGTCATCGTGGGCCGCCTGATCCCGGCGGGCACCGGCGGGGCGACGCAGGAAATGCGCGCCATCGCCACCAAGCGCGACAGCGTCGTGATCGAGGCCGCCCGCAAGGAGGCCGAAAAAGCCGCCGCCTTGGCCGCCCCGTCCCGCGAAGCCGACGACATCTTCGGCGCAAGCACGGTGGTCGAAGAAGACTGACCGCCGCGGTCGGGCCCCAGGGCCCGGCGGTACCGACAAGCGATCAGGCCCCGTCGAACGCGTTCGGCGGGGCCTTTCCACGTCCGCGACCGGATCCCGAGGACCGGACCATTCCCGCGCGCCGCGCTTGCCCGCCTGCGCCGCCCGTGCCACCTAGGCGACAATGACCTTCCGCAATCAGATCATCGGCGTCATGCGCTTTTCGTATCCGGCTGCGGAAGGCTTTGCCGTGAGCCAGATGGACGAGGCAGCACTCGAGGCGCATCTCTACGACGAGGCCCGCCTGACCCAGCGGTTCCTCTACCTCGAAACGATCACCATCCCCTCGCTCGCCGCCCAGACAGACATGGACTTCCGCCTCGTGATCCTGTCCGGCACCTCGCTGCCGATGCGCTGGCGCAAGCAACTCCGCGACCTCGAGGACACCTACGACTGGATCAAGGTTGTCCTCCTCGACCGCATGGGCGCGCTGGCCGCCGCCAAGCGCAGCTTTCGCCGCGGCACCGACGAGGGGACGACCCATATCACCGGCTTCCGGATCGACGACGACGATGCCGTGGCTGTCGACTACATCGCCCGCACCCGCGACCTTGCCGACCGCACGATCCACGCGGGTCTTGCGACCCAGCCCTATGCCATCGCTTTCTCGCGGGGCATCTATTGGGACATCTACGACGCGGATCAGCCGTTTCACGAATTCCGGGAGCCGCAGCCTCTCGGCCTTGCCTGTGCGATGATCACCAGTGCTGATCTGGAGACCTGCATCTATCGGTACAACCACCGCAGGCTGGGCTGCTATGTCCCGACCTACATGGAACCGGGGCACGATTTCATGTTCCTGCGCACCCTGCACAACCATAACGACAGCGGCCGTTCGATCCCGCCCCATGCCTCCGCCGTGGCGACCCGCAAGGGCAGAAAGCTGTTGGCCGAACGCTTCGGCCTCAACCCCGACGCAGCCATGGCGCTGATGCCGGTTGCGGCACGCGAGGGGCGCGACGGCGCCCCCACCGGCCCGCTCGCGTGACCGAAAACCTGCGCGGCGCGGTCCTGATGATGGCGTCCATGGCGACCTTCACCTTCAACGATGCCTGCATCAAACTTCTGGCCGAGGGGATGCCGACCTGGCAGGCCGTCTTCCTGCGCGGCGTCGGGGTTTCCATCCTGATCGCACTCCTCGCCCATCGCACGGGTGCCTTGGCCCGCCCGATTCCGCGCGCCGACCGGGGCCGCGTTTTCGCCCGTGCCACGGCAGAGGTGTTCGCCATCATTCCCTTCATCCTCGCCCTGACCCACATGCCGCTGGCCAATGTCACCGCCATCCTGCAGGCCTTGCCGCTGACGATCACGGCAGCGGGCGCGATCCTTCTGCGCGAGCGGGTGGGATGGCGCCGCTGGACCGCAATCATGGTCGGATTCGCCGGCGTCCTGCTGATCGTGCGACCGGGCACGGAAGGCTTCAACGGCTGGTCCCTGCTGGCCGTCCTCGCCGTCATCATCATCACTGCCCGCGACCTCATCACCCGGCGCCTGTCCCCCGAAGTGCCGAGCCTCAAGGTCGCCCTTTTCACCGCCGTCGGCGTTACCGGTCTGGGGTTCATCCTGTCGCTGCGCACGCCTTGGGAAATGCCAAGCGCAGGTCAGGGCGGCGTCGTCCTTCTGGCCAGCGTGTTCATCCTAGGAGGCTATCTCTTCTCGATCATGGCGATGCGCGTGGGTGAGGTCGCCGTGGTGACCCCGTTCCGGTACACCGCGATGATCTGGGGGTTGGTCCTTGGCTTCCTCGTCTTCGGCGACTGGCCGACGGTCCCGACGTTCGCCGGTGCCGCCCTGATTGCCGGCACGGGTCTCTATACGTTCTGGCGCGAAACCCGCAGCGGCCCCGTGCGGGTCCCGCCGCATCCGGGGTGACGCAACTGATGTCATCCCGCCCCGGCTCGTGCGGGCAGCCGGAAGCCCTGGCGCCGTCCACGATCACCCGAAACTCGTTGCGATTGCCGCAAGATCCAGCCCGAACCGCGCCTCCAGGTCCGCCCGTTGTGCCTCGTCGGCCGGTTGCAGCCGCCCGGTCAGTCCGCGCACCTGTGAATCGTTTGTCCCGTCCACCCCGCGCAGCCACATCAGCGCGTCCGGGATTGAGACGGACGGCATGATCTGTCC
>JBARXR010000200.1:0-15261 GCA_049647445.1 Jannaschia sp.
GGGATGGAGGGATCTGTTCAGGTGACCGCGATGTCCGTGCCGCGCGTTGCCCAGCCGGTGACGCGCCGCTCGAGGAACGAGAAGAAGGCGTAGAGCGCGACCCCGAGCAGGGCGAGCACGATAAGCCCGGCAAAGACGAGCGAGACCTGGAAGTTCGAAGATGCGGTCATCATCACGTTGCCGATGCCGCGGTTCGAGGCGACGGTTTCGGACAGCACCGCGCCGACGAACGACAGCGTGATCGCGACTTTCAGCGAGGCAAAGAAATACGGCATCGTCCGGGGCAGGCCGACATTCCACAGGATTTCGCTCTTGGAGGCGCCGAGCGTCTTCAGCACATCCTCGAGATCCGGTTCGGTCGTGGCGAGGCCCGTGGCGATGTTCACGACGATCGGGAAGACGCAGATGACCATGGCCGTCAGGATGGCCGGCGTCGTGCCCGACCCGAACCACAGCACGAAGATCGGAACGACCGCGACCTTCGGGATGGACGAGAAGCCGACCAGCAGGGGATAGGCGACCGCATAGGCCACCTTCGAGGTGCCGACGATCACCCCGAGCGTCACGCCGATCATCACGCCCAGCACGAAGCCCGTCAGCGTGGAGTAGAGCGTCTGGAGGATATGCGGCCACAGGATCGGGAACTTGACCCAGAGCGTGACGATGATTGCGGACGGGCGCGGCAGCACCAGGTCGGACACGTTGAGCACGATGCACAGGATTTCCCAGGTCAGGAAAAACCCGAAGATCAACGAAAACGACAGCATCCTGATACGGTTTTGCTCGGTCATGGCCGGGGCATCCTATTTGCGGACCTGGGCGATCAGCTCGCGCAGGCCCTGGGTCATTTCGACGAATTCGGGGCCGTAGATCATTCCGATGTCGCGGGGCTGGGGGATGTCGACAGGCTCATCCGAGATGATCCGGCCCGGTCGCGCGCTCATCACGCAGATGCGTTTTGCAAGGTATCCGGCTTCGCGCAGGTCATGCGTGACCAGCAGGACCGTCGGTTTGCGATCGAGGTAGAGATCCTGCAGGATCTGCCACAATTCCTCGCGCGTGAACTGGTCGAGCGCCCCGAACGGCTCGTCCAGAAGCAGAAGATCGGGCTCGTGAACGAGGGCCCGGCACAGGTTGGAGCGCTGGAGCATGCCGCCCGACAACTGCCAGGGATAGTGTCCCGCGAAGTCCTTCAGGCCGACCTGTTCCAGAAGGGCATGAACCCGGTCGCGGAACGCGCCCTTCCGGTCACGCAGGAACGTGTGCTTGAACGGCGCCACGATCTTCAGCGGCATCATCACATTCTGCTCGATCGTCAGCCACGGCAACATCGTGGGGTTCTGGAAGGCCATGCCGATGCGAAGTTGCTTGGCCGAGGCTTCCTTGCCGCCCACGAGGACAAGGCCGGACGACTGCCGGATCAGATTGCTGACCAGCCGCAGGATCGTCGACTTGCCGCATCCGGACGGACCGACAAGGGCCACGAAATCGCCCGAGTCCAGCTTGAGGGACGTCGGGGACAGGGCCGTCACGGCGGCGTCCCCGGACCCGAAGACGACAGAGGCGTCCTGAAGCTCGATCGCGGCGCGCCGATGGACCGGACCGCTGACCGTGGCACGGTCGTCTGCGGTGATGGGGTGATGATCTATGTTCATGACCGCTACTACGCGGGCGCGCCGGGCAGGACGGAATGTCGTTAAGTAAATAAATGTAGAATTAATTCCGGAGAGCAATCCGGCGGCATGAATTGCGGATCAAAGCCTAAAATTTGGGCACGATATCGTCGCGGCTTGCACGGACGATGGCCCCCCTCACGTAAAACGGAGCTCCGGCACCGCTGCCCGATTCGACCGCGCCGGACGGGCGGGACAGCGGCGCTCGTCCTGCGGCACCGAAACGCGGAGATCGACCGGACCCGACCCTCGTTTCAGGCGATCGTCGCGCGTGTTTCGACCCCTGCGTCGAGATAGCTGAGCACCACGTCGACGGCATGGGCGCGTCGCTCCGCCTGCCACGCGGGATCGGTCAGATCCTGACCCACGACCGTCCCGAGTGTTGCGGCGTTGTTGAGGTGATGGGCGGAGAGGGCCACGATCGTCAGGTACAGTTGCACGGGATCGGCCCTGCGCCTGAACGCCCCCGCCGCAAAGCCCCTTTCGATCATCTGGTCGATGGACGCGATCAGGGGCTGGGACATGTCCCTTATCCTGTTGGATTGCCGGATGTACCGTCCGTCCAGGAGGTTCTCATTGCGGATGATCCGCACGAAAAGGGAATTCTGTGAGAAATAATCGTACGTGAATTCAACGAGCTGCCGCACCGAGTCCATCGGATCGCCGTCGCGCAGGTTCAGGCGCGCTTCCTGGTTGCGGATCGAGGCATAGACGCTGTCGAGCGCGGCGACGTACAGCAACTCCTTGCTGCCGAAATAGTGGTAGAGCATCCGGGAGTTGCATTTTGCCGCCCGGGCGATGTGCCCGACCCGCGCGCCGTGAAACCCGTGCTGCGCGAACTCCTCTACCGCCACGGCAAGGATCTCCGACTGCGTCCGGGTGGCGTCGCGGGACCGGATGTTCGATGTCTTGGGGCGTTCGTTGGACGTAGGCATTCCGGGCCTTCGATTCTGTTTGGGCTCGGGCGCGCTCGGCGATCACGCTACCTGATCGGTCGGAGATTGGAAGCCCGCGGCGGGGTCTCGGCGCGCCCGTCCCGTGACGCGGGACCCCTGCGGGTCGGATGGCGTCCGCAACGCTCCCGTGCCGCCCCGAAGGCCGGGGTGTTCACAAGCTGTCACACGAGGCCTATATCCCGGATCTACCGGCGGTGCCTCTTTCTGAGCCGCCCGCGTGCGTCGGATCTGAGATGATGTGCCCGGCGGACCCGCCTCTCGAAAAGGATCAGGCAGTGCTCTCAATCGTCCGACCTTGCGCTGCCCTGTGCTGCGCCTTTCTCTGGGCAGGGTCCGTCGGGGCCCAGGACGCCACCGGCACGCCGTTGCCGCGCGTGACCGTCGAGGAGGTCGTGGTGCAACCCGTCGAGGCGCGCGTCTCGATCTCCGGGACACTCGTCCCGCGGGAAGAAGTCCTCGTGTCGTCGCAGACCAACGGCTTTCCGATCGAGGCACTGCTCCACGATGTCGGGGATTGGGTCGACAGGGGCGAGGTGATGGCGCGCGTCGATGACCGGACGCTGAAGGCGCAATTGCTCCAGGCGGAGGCGGAAGCGGCCAGGGCGGAATCCGCCTTGCGTCAGGCCAGCTCGCAGATCGACTCCGCCGAGGCGACCGCCGCCGAGTCCGACCGCGCCCTCGACAGGGCACGGCGCCTCTTGAGTTCCGGCACGACGACCCAGGCGCTGCTGGATCAGGCGATCGCGGCGGACCTTACGGCACAAGCCACCGTCGAGGCGGCACGGGACGGGTCCGCCGTCGCGCAGGCCCAGGTGCAACAGGCCGAGGCAGCGCGCGACATCGCGGCGCTGAACCTCGAGAACGCCGTCATTCGCGCGCCCGTCTCCGGGGTCGTCTCGGAACGGGCGGGGCAGGTCGGCGCACTTGCCGGCACCACCGGCGAGCCGCTCTTTCGGATCATCGCGGGCGGAGACGTCGAGGTCGAGGCAGAGGTGATCGAAACCGAGCTCGGGTCGGTCGAGGTCGGGCAGCCCGCCCGCGTGACGGTTGCCGGACTTGGCGACGTCGCGGGCGAGGTTCGCCGGATATCGCCGACGGTGGACGCGGCCACGCGCCTCGGAAAGGTTCGGATCACCCTGGCCTCGGACGATCTTCGCCCGGGCCTGTTTTCGAGCGGCTGGATCGTGACGACAACGCGCAACGCGGCGACCGTGCCGGTCTCGGCCGTGCTGTCCGATGCCGCCGGTGACCATGTTCTGGTGGTTGTGGACGATGTCCTCGAACGGCGCGACGTCGTTGCGGGCCTGGTCGCAGGCAATCGCCGGGAAATCGTCACCGGCCTGTCGGACGGCGATCTCGTGGTGTCGCGTGCGGCGGCGTTCTTCGCTGCCGGTGACCGGGTCGCGCCGATGTTGGCACAGGAGGCCTCCGAGTGAACATGTCGACCTGGGCCATCCGCCGGCCGATCCCGTCCATCGCGCTCTTCCTCGTCCTTCTGCTGCTTGGACTGGTCAGTTTCTTCCGCCTGCCCGTCACGCAATTTCCCAACATCGACATCCCGATCATCAACGTCACCATCTCGCAGGCTGGGGCCGCGCCTGCGGAAGTGGCCAACCAGATCGTCGAGCCGATCGAGGCGGCCCTCTCGGACGTGGTCGGCGTGCGGCACCTGACGGCCGTGGCACAGGACGGGAGCGCGACGATCACCGTCGAGTTCGAGTTGGAGGTCGATACGGACCGCGCGCTCAGCGACGTCAAGGACGCGGTCGCGAACGCTCGCGGCGACCTGCCCGCCGGAATCGAGGAGCCTTCGGTGACGCGCGTCGATGTCACGGGCGCGCCGATCCTGTCCTACGCCGTCTCGGACACGACCCGCAGCATAGAAGAGCTGTCGACCCTGGTGGATGACGTCATCGCCCGCGACCTGGTTACGGCCGACGGCGTGGGCAAGGTCACGCGGATCGGGGGCGCCTCCCGCGCGATCGAGGTGGAGCTGGAGCCCGACCGCCTGCTGGCGCTCGGCCTGACGGCGTCGGACGTCAACGACCAGTTGCGCCAGAGCAACGTCGACCTGGGCGGCGGATCGGGCGTTCTCGGCGGAACGGATTTCGCGATCCGGGCGCTTGGCGCCGCGGATACCGTCGAACAGTTGCGGGCGACCTCCATTCGTCTCGCGTCGGGCGGGACGGTCCGTCTGGACCAGATCGCCCGCGTCGTGGATGGATCCGAAGAGGCGACCGGCTTTGCGATGTCCGCCGGACAGCCGGTCGTGGCGTTCTCGGTGTTCCGCGCGACCGGCGAAAGCGACCTGACCGCAGGCGAGGCGACCAAGGCCCGGCTCGCGACCTTGCAGCAGGACTATCCGGACCTCGTGTTTTCCCTGATCGACGATGCGACGGTCTATACCGAGGGCAATTATCATTCCGCGATGGAGACGCTCTATGAGGGCGCGGCACTGGCCATCATCGTGGTGTTCATCTTCCTGCGGAACTGGCGCGCGACGGTCATCACCGCGGTCGCCCTGCCGCTGTCGATCATCCCGACGTTCATCGTGATGAACTACCTCGGGTTCTCGCTGAATACGGTGTCCCTGCTGGGGATAACGCTGGTGACCGGGATTCTGGTGGACGATGCGATCGTCGAGATCGAGAACATCGTGCGCCATATCCAGATGGGAAAACCCGCCTATGAGGCGTCGGAAGAGGCTGCGGGCGAGATCGGCATGACCGTCGTCGCCATCAGCTTCACCATCGTCGCCGTGTTCCTGCCGGTGTCGTTCATGTCCGGAATCGCCGGCCAGTATTTTCGCCAGTTCGGCCTGACGGTCGCGGTCGCCGTCCTCTTTTCCCTGCTGGTCGCCCGGCTGATCACACCGATGATGGCGGCCTATTTCCTGCGCGACGGCATCGCCCCGGAGGAGGAACAGGACGGCTGGCTCATGCGCCGGTACATGGGCCTGCTGCGCTGGACGCTCAAACGCCGGACCGTCACCCTGCTGGCGGGTGTCGGCATCTTCGCGGCCTCGATCTGGTCGGCCACCCTTCTGCCGACGGAATTCATCCCGCCGGAAGACACCGGCCGCGCCCAACTGTCGATCGAACTGCCCCCCGGAAGCCGGATGGACGACACCCGCGAGACGGCCCGGACCGTCACCGAGCGGCTGGAGTCGATCCCCGAGGTGGACGTGGTTTTCGTGAACGGCGCGGAGACGACCGCGACGGTCACCATCGGCTTCGGATCCAAGACCACCCGCGAGCGGACGTCGTTCCAGATCATCGACGACATCGAGGCCGCCGTGTCGGACATTCCCGATACGCGCCTCTTCGTGATGAACGAGAATGGCGCGCGCGACATCACCGTCTCGGTCCTCGGGGACGATGCCGCCGCCACGGCGGATGCGGCGAGAATTGTGGCGGAGGCCATGAACGCCCTGCCCGAAGTGCGGGGCGCCTCCTCTGCCGCGGCCCTCGTGCGACCGGAAATCCAGATCTCGCCCCGGCCCGAGCTTGCGTCACAGATGGGGGTAACCGCTGTTGCGCTGGCCCAGACGATCCGGATTGCCACGCTTGGGGATACGGCCGGATCATCGGCCAAGTTCACGGCGGGGGATACCCAAATCCCGATCCTCGTTCGGATGAAGCGCGACGTGCGCGAGGACCTGTACCGCATGGTCGGCCTGCGTGTGCCGACCGCCAGCGGCGCGATGGTGCCGCTCGGGGCCGTCGCGGACGTGCGGCTTGCGACCGGACCGACACAGGTCGAGCGCTATGACCGCCAGTACCGGACGACGATCGAGGCCGACCTCGAGGGCGACGCCCTTCTTGGTCCTGCGACTGCCGCCGTGACCGCCCTGACCGGGACGCTGGCCCTGCCGGAGGGAACCCGCATCCAGCCCGGCGGCGACGCGGAGATCATGGGCGAGGTCTTTACCCAGTTCGGTCTCGCGATGGGGGCGGGGATCCTGTTCGTCTACGTCGTTCTCGTGCTGCTGTTTTCGTCGTTCATCACGCCCGTCACGATCCTGGCATCGCTGCCGCTGGCCATCGGGGGCGCCATCTTCGCCCTGTATGTCTATGGTGCCGGGATTGGACTTTCGGTCGTGATCGGCTTCCTGATGCTGATGGGAATCGTCACGAAGAATGCGATCATGCTCGTGGAATTCGCACTGGAGGCGATTGCGAGGGGCCAGACCCGGTCGGCGGCGATCCTCGACGCTGGGCACAAGCGCGCCCGGCCCATCATCATGACCACGATCGCCATGACGGCGGGAATGGTTCCCTCGGCGCTTGCGCTCGGGGAAGGCGGCGAATTCCGGGCCCCGATGGCCGTGGCGGTGATCGGGGGGCTCTTGTTGTCGACGCTTCTCAGCCTCGTGTTCGTGCCATCGCTGTTTTCGGCGGTGAACGGCTTGCGCGACCGGCTCCGGCGCGGGTTGGCGCGGGGGGTGAACAGTCCGGCGGAATAGGACGCGCGCACACCCTTGTCCGGCAGATGCGGATATCTTATCCTCCCGTGTCATACGCATGATCCAGGGGGTCGATATGGGACGGGTGAAGGTCAATCTGACACTGGATGCGGAGATCGCGCAGGACGCGCGATCCCTCGGGCTCAACATGTCACGGCTGGCGGAGACCGCCATCGCGGAAGCCGCCAAGCTGGAACGCAACCGCCTGTGGCGGATCGAGAACGCCGCCGCGATCGGCGATTATGCCGAGGAGGTGGCGCGCGAGGGCCTGCCGCTCGGATCCTATCGCAGCTTCTGAGCACGCTGCTACATGGCACAATTCGATCTCTACCGGTTGCGGGGCGGACAGCTCGTCGTGGATTTGCAAACCGATCTTATAGGGATCGACGCGTCACGGATCGTGGCGCCGCTGCGCGAGGCCGGAAGCTATGCCGCCTTTCCCGGGCTTACGCCGACAGTCGATATGGACGGCGCTGCCTGGATCGTCCGCGTTCAGGAACTTGCCGCCGTGCCTGGGGCCGAGCTGCGTGCGCCCGTGGGATCGCTGGCCGACTACCGCGACGTCCTGAAACGTGCGCTGGATATCCTGATCGACGGCGTTTGACGCGCGGCTGTGCCCGGATCGTGGCTGGCGCGGGTCAGGCAGGCCGTCACCGGATTGCCGACAAAGGCCACGTCGCACTTTCAAAGTGCAGTGGCGCAGCGTCCCTGCCCTGCTGTGGGATTACATAATCCTGATTATCCGACCAGTGAGATCGCCCCCCGTCGCGGTCTTCTGGCGTCTTCCTCGCAAGATCGGACGCCGTTCGCACTGGCGACAATCGTGCACAAGGCGATCCGCGGCGACACGATGTCATAGACACCCTGTGCGCCTCCCGTCGTCGTCCTTCGCCCCGACCCACCCGCGCGCCCAGCAGAAATGTCCCGGATCAGTGGATCAAGGGTGGTCCAAGGTTTCGGATGCAAGCCGATCGTGCGTCACGCGATCCGGTTCCCGCTCGGATCCTGTCCGGCGGGCGGCGCGACCTTGTGCAGGCCGGTGGCGGCTTGCCAATTGGCAATCGCCGGTTTTTCGTCATGATCAGAGGGGATTGCCTTCCGCGAACTTGCGGAAGAAGGCCAGGAATGCGCGGTCGGGATCGTCCACCTCGCCTTTTCCTTTCGCCCAGTCCCGCCAGGCTCCTTCGACATAGTAGATGTCATAGCCCGGATGGCGCAGGCGCGCCGTCTCATAGGTTTCCGTGCGCAGGGCGGCACCGCGCCCGTCGAGCCAGGCGGGCCGCGGCCGCAGGGACGGCACCACGGATTCGACCGTTTCGGCGACACGCGCTGCGCGCCCGACCTTGGAGAACGTCAGTTCGCGCCCGGCGGCCCCCTGCCCTTCCCCATCCTTCTTCCACCACCGCAACTCCACGTGGGTCACGCGGCGGCCCGTCTTGACGGCGGCGATTTCGACCACGTAGTCCGACAGCGCGTTGACCTCAGACAGCGCCGGATCGATGGCCCGCAGCTTGAGGTTCGACCACGACGTCAGCTTGCCGCGCGGCACGCCGAGGATCCCGCGAATTTCCTCGAGGCTGAGCCGCTCGGACGATTTCCACCGAAGGTTGCCCCGCTTCTGCACCATCTCATAGAGGGTCAGCGCGTATTTCGACGTCAGGGCGAACATGACCTCACGCTGGAGCCGCGCGAAAATCGTCGAGTTGGAGATGACTTTTCGCAGCCGCGCGGGGATTTCATATTCCAGCAACCCGTCGGAGCGCAGCGTTTCGACATTGCCGCCCAGCAGTTGAACCCGCTCCACAGCCGCCTCCCCGTCCCAGGACACTTCGATCTTCACGATGGCGCTCATCAACCGCTCGATCGACGTGCCGATCCGGTCGTTGGCGTTGTGGCTGCCGCGCAGCAGGCTTTTGGCGATGACATGTGTCACAGGCCGGTCTATCGAGTCCCAGGCGTTCTCCAACAGCAGGTTGTAGATGCGCCGATCCGCAAGGGTCAGCGGTGTGACTTCCACCACGTCGATCAATTCGCCGGGCTTGACGATGCTTTCCGCGGTCGGTTTCGCATCGAGTGTGCGATAGGATTTGCGCGCGGGATCATCCGGCATGTTATTACGTCCTGCTCTTACCGACGTTCGTTTTTCATGTATGATAACCACAAGTCGCCTGTCGGTCCAGCACCCGATCCGTAAGATTTCGAAGCGCGTCCCGCTGCGGGTGATTCGATGCTTGCCAGCGCGCAGGCCAGTAAATCAAGGAGTTTCTGGGTTGCTTGAGCCACCCGGAAAGTAAGCCCTCGATCGCCACCCGATCCGTAAGAATAGCACACCCGATACGTATCGCGGACCCACCCGAGGCGTAGGCCAATGCACCCGCAATGTAAGCGCCAAGCCGACAACCCGCTGCCATGATTGGGTATTTGCCGTCTGAACAGAGAATCCAGAACACAGAATCACGGCTGGTTTCTTGATTCCGGATAAATATGGTTTGATCCCCTCCAGCCGCTGGTCACCGGGCGGACCGAAGTTACAGCCTCCGTCCCGATCACGCGACGGATAGTGGAGCGCGTTTATGCCCAAGTCCGGTTATTTGACCGACATCGTTCAATAACCGCACTTGAAGGCCCCTGCCCTATCCTGCATGATTCTTTCCAGACATGGGAGGATTTCGATGGACGGCACCATATTACCGGAAGTCGGTCTGGACGACCTCGAACGCCTCGCCAATCGGGCGGCAACCGTGATCGATCGGCTTCGCGACAGGCTATACGCTCCGGGCACCGAAAAGCGGCTGGACCTGCGCTTCAACGTGCGCACGGCCGCCGAAATGGTGGGAAGGACGGAGAAGGCCATCCGCGACGCCGAGGATGACGGGCGACTCCCGGCACCAGAGAAAGATCCGCAGACCAACCGGCGCACCGGCTATTCGCTGGCGGACGTGAATCGGATGCGGGCGCTGTTCGGCACCCTGCCCCGCCGCGCCGAAAGCGATGCGGCGATGGTTCTGGCCGTCCAGAACTTCAAGGGCGGCGTCGCCAAGTCCACGATGGTGACGCACCTGTCCCAGTATTTCGCGCTCAGGGGCTACCGCGTGTGCGTCATCGATTGCGACAGCCAGGCCTCCACGACCGCGATCTACGGCCTCAACCCCGACGTGGACGTCGATGAGAACGAGGACACGCTCTATCCGTTTCTGCGCCACGGCGGCCCCGCCAGCTTGCATTATGCCCTGCGCGCAACCTATTGGCCGGGGGTCGCGTTGATCCCGGCGAACCTGGGCCTTTATGATGCGGAGTATGAGTTCGCGGCCCGCATGGCGCGCGATCCGACGTTCGTTCTGGACCGGCTCAGAGACGGAATCGCCAGTATCAGTGACCAATTCGATATCATCCTGCTGGATCCGCCGCCGGCCTTGGGGATGATCTCCCTGTCGGTGCTCCGCGCGGCGAATGCGCTCCTGATCCCTGCCCCGCCCAACAACGTCGATTTCGGATCGACGGCGCATTTCCTGCGGATGATGGGTGCCACCCTGTCGGAAATCGCGCGGCACGGCGGCGCGCGCGACTATTCCTTCGTCAAGATCCTCGCGACCAAGATGAACGACCAGAAATCGGCCCATGTCGCGATAAAGCGCATGATGGATACGGTCTTCCCCTCCGACATGCTCCGCGCCACATTGAAGGACAGTGCCGAAATCGACAACGCGACCGCGAATTTGTCGACCGTCTACGAACTGACCGGGGCACAGACGCGGACCGAGACCCACAAACGATGCCGCGCCTATCTGGATGCGATCGGGTCAGAGGTCGAGACGTTGATCCGGAAGACCTGGCCCAGCCATCACGCGGCCCTGCGAAAGGAAGCCCTGTTATGAGCAAGAAGCATTCTGCCCTGGACGATGTGCTGAACGATTTCGAGACTGATGCGCCCGTCAGAGACGATAAATCCGGTGCGCGGTTCCTGAACCGCCAGGCCCGTGTCGGGGACCGGCTGTCGGGCGAGGTCGAGGAAAAGACGCTGCGCCGCATAGATCCCGCGCAGGCGCGGATGTGGGTCAATCACAACCGGGCCTATGATCTGCTGACCGAAGACAATTGCCGCGACCTCATCGATGGCATCCGGGCGCAGGGGCAACAGGAATTTCCGGCCATCGTGCGTCGCACGGGCGATCCTTCGGTGCCCTACGAGGTGATCTGCGGGGCGCGGCGGCATTTTGCAGTGAGCTGGCTGCGGGCGCACAATTATCCGCAGATGCGGTATCTGATCGATGTGCGGGACCTGACGGACGAGGAAGCCTTTCGGCTCTCGGACATCGAGAACCGCGACCGCGAGGATATCTCCGACTATGAGCGCGCGCGCGATTACCTGGGGGCGCTGGAGGCGTATTACGGCGGGTCGCAAAAGGACATGGCCGCGCGCCTCGAGGTGTCTGCGACCTGGCTGTCGCGTTATCTTCAGTTGGCGCGGATCCCGCGGGAGATCATCGAGGCCTTTCCGTCGATACGCGACCTCAAGGAGTTGCACGCCCGGCAACTCCGGCCGCATCTTGGCCGTCCTGCCGAGGCCGAGGCGATCCTGACCGAGGCCGTCGCGATTACGCGGGAGCGGGCGGCCGGCGGGGCAGGGGGCCTCGATGCAGGTGCCGTCATGACGCGTCTGCGCGCGGCCGTCGCGGCGCCGAAACCAAAGCGGGCGGCGGCGCGGGTCTATCGGCGCAGCCCGGAGGAATCGGGCGTCGCCGTTCAGCAGCAGGGCGGAAAGGTCCGGATGGAATTCGGACAAAACCTGTCCCGGCGCGCCCTGGAGGCGGCCTTCGCCCTGTATCTGCGGGATCGGTTCGGAGGCTGACGTCGGATTGCCAATTGGCAATCTTGAAAAATAAACATTAAAAACAATACGTTGCGGTATTTCATACAACTGCGCGCCGTTTCAAAGTGTTAAGAAACGTTAACGAAAAAGACATAAAAACAGATTGATAACGGGTTCGTGATTGGGGTTACTGGCCGCGTTATCAGGCCGATTTTTTCCGGGGACAGTTTCATGATCGACGCGCAGGACACCGGTCCCCAGCAGCCGGATGCCGAGACCCTGCGGCGGGTTGCCAAGCTGCGAAGTGCCGTGCGGGAAAACTTCGGAAGCGTCGCGATGGCGATGATGGCCCTGCCCCGATACCGGCATCTGTCGATCGGCGATCTGCAGCACCTGATCCTAGAGCCGATGGTGCAGGACCGGATCGCACTGGCCCGGCGCAAGGACGACGACAACCCTCTGGGCGACGTCGCCGGGATGGCGATCTGGGCGAGCGTGTCGGCGGACGTCGATGCCAGGATCCGCGAGCAGGTGTCGGCCGGGGTCTTTCCAATCAGATTGCGCCCGGACGAGTGGAAAAGCGGCGACATCAACTGGCTGTTCGACGTGATCGCACCGGACGAGGCCTCGGCGGCCTCGGTGATCGCGAATTTCCGTCAGGTCGCCAAGGGCGGCGATCTGCGCCTGCACCCGCTGGTCCCGCGCCTCGTGTCGAAGGACATTCTCGAAAAGATGGGAGCCGCGCCGATCGGGGTCAAGGCGTGACGGACTTCGTCTGGTTCCTTCAGGCAGCGACGGACATGGGCACCAACCGCGGGTACACGCCCGGTGATTTCGATGGCCCGGACCGCGAGAAGGTCTTCAACCTGATGCGGTCGCTGAGTTACCGCACGGAGATCGGGGAAAAGATCGATCCTGCCGATTTTCCCACCGACTACGGAGTGCGCAGGACAAGCCCGAGCCGCGATCTCGACCTGCCGATGTGGCATTCCGGGCTGGTCCACGTTCGCGAAGACGTGGCGGAGGTGATGCGCCGCTTCGACATTGGGCAGACGGTGATTTCCCCGATCCGGATCACCTTGCCCGACGACGCGGGCGTGCGGACGGATTTCAACATCCTGTCGGTCGCCAATCTCAAGCCGACGATCGATCCCGCCCTCTCCGTCCCGCTCAAGCGTGGGCGCAAGACCTACGGCCCCCTTCGCGCGGACAAGGCAGTGGACGAGAGCGTCGTGGCCCTGCGTTCTGCGTTGCAGGGACCCGATGTCTGGACGGATCGGCACGTCGCGAACACAATCTTTGTCAGCGATCCGCTCGCCCGGGCCCTGTTGGCCGAAGACTTCGGCAAGAAGCTGAAATTGAAAAAGGTCCGTGTCGCGGAAACCGCATCCGGCACTGAGGGAGATCAAGCCTGATGGCCGATGACAAGTCACCCCCGTCCACCGCAGAGCTGTTTTCCTTCCGCCTGCATCACATCATTCCGATTTCCCTGTTCGAAGCCTACGGCGACATCCTGTCGATCGCCGGGATCGAGCAGGAGGCGAAGGGCAACAAGATCGCCCTGTTCTTCACGGATTCCTATCTCCAGACCGTCCTGTCCAACGATGCCGTGAAGGGTGCCTTCGAAGCGGCGGGCTTCGGCTTTCTGCTCCATCGGGGTGGGCATCCGGGCTATACCGAATTCCTGCGCGACCAGCTTCTGGGTATCCGTGAACGGTATGCCGTCGACGGCGTCATCGGGGACAACGTCAGGGCAACCGTCGCTACCGAGACCAAGGCCCTGTTTGCCTTTGCCAAGAAAGTTTCGGCCGGCGGATTCGACGGCCAGACCATCGACGGATCGACGGCGGAGATCCAGGCACAGCTGGATGCCCGTTTCGATCCGGTCCTGGCTATTCTCACGGGCGAGGCGCAGGCGCCGGATACCACGCCCGAGCAGGTGGCCGAAGCCAATGCGCTGATCGCCGAGTCGCAGACGGCGACGTTCGATCCGGACCTCGTGGACGAAAACCGGACATTCAACACGCAGGCGCGGCTCGATGCGCAGCGCGATCTGACGGCGGAGCTTCGATCCATCGGAGCGGTGACCGCCGAAGAGGCAACCAAGGCGACCGACCGTCTGGACATTGCCCAAGGCAAGGTCGACGGCGGCGATGTCCGGGGCGCGGAAAACGACATCCGCGCCGCCGCCATCGTCAACGGCAAGAACGCGACACTGGCAGCCAACGGGCAACTGACGCTGACGCCCGCTGAACGGACGGAACTGGCGGCGGCCGAACTGATCGTCGATATTTCGAGCGACGTGAGAAACGGTTCGATCGCGGACCTGCCGTCCGTCGACGAGCAGGTGACCGAGACGCGCGCCGCACAGGAACGGCTGTCGGGCACCTTCGACAATCCGCTTCCCGACCTGTCGCAGCTTGACGAAGATACCGTGCGCAGCCTCGACATCGCGTTCAAGGCCCATGTGGCGGGTCTGGGCGGCGGGTTCCTCGGCGATACCGTCGAATTCCTCAACGTCTCGTATGATGCGTTCAAGATCGCCATCACGACCGGGGATCTGGGCCCGCTCGGCGAAGCCACCAAGCAATACGGCTACGCGCTTGTCTGGAGTGCGGCGCTGGTGGCGGGGACGATCGCGGCCGCATCCGCGGCGGCGGCCTTTTTCTTCGGCGCGGCGGCGGCGCCGGTAGCGGCGGCCATCGTCGGGGCCGGCTGGGCGATCTACGGATTGTACGACGCCTACCGGAACGGGGCGGAACTGTTCGGCAAGATCGCGGACGATATCTGGAGCAAGATCGCAGAGGCCTATGTCCTGGCCGAGACCGACAAGACCAACATCGCGGTCAACGGTCTGTTCGAGCGCATCGCAAGCGACACGTTCGACGCGCCAGAAGGGCAGTCGTTCCAGCTTCAACTGATCGCGGATTCGGTCGCCCAGGGGTTTGCCAACCAGATCAAGGGGTCGGACGCGAACGAGTTGATCTGGGCGCGCAACAACGCCTACGTCTTCGGCGAGGGCGGCGACGACGAATTGCGCTATACCGGCAGCACGGAGGAATTGCCCGGAGGCGGCCTGATCGGCGGCGCGGGCAACGACGTGCTGTTGCTGCGCGGGTATCGGGACGTCGTCGCGGACGGTGGCGAGGGCGACGATTTCATCATCGCGAATGCCTCGGGGCGGGGCGGCACCTTCGTCGGGGGGCTGGGCCGCGACGTGATCTCCGTGCAGGGCGCCGGTGCGCGGATCTACGGCGACCGGTTCGACGGGACCGTGCCGGACGGCCCCGGCGGCCAGCCTGCGCCGATCGACCCCAGGGATGCCGCCCATGCGGACGTCATCTATTGGGCCAAGGG
>JBARXR010000201.1:0-5560 GCA_049647445.1 Jannaschia sp.
CTTGGCGGAACCACGCTGTTCTTCCGGCGCAAGGCGCTCGAACGGCTGGGGGGGTGGGATGCCCACAACGTGACCGAGGACGCGGACCTGGGCGTGCGTCTTGCCCGCCGGGGCCTGCGCACGGAGATTTTGAACACCACCACGCTGGAGGAGGCCAACGCCTCGCCCGTCGCCTGGGTCAAGCAACGGTCACGCTGGATGAAGGGCTATATCCTGACCTGGGCCGTCCACAGCCGCCATCCGGTGCAGCTTTGGCGCGATCTTGGCGCCAAACGATTCTGGGGCTTCCACCTGCAATTCCTCGGGGCGATCCTGAACGCCGTGCTCATGCCGTTCCTGTGGTCCACGGTCGTGCTTGCTTTCGGCGTCTGGCACCCGGTCCTGACCTTCGTTCCCGGCGGGAACGCCCTGCCGCTGGCCATCCTGTTCGCGACGATGACAGTGCTGAACATGGGCCTTGCGATGGTCGGATGTTCGGCGCCGCACCATCGACGCCTGCGCCGCTGGGTGCCCACGCTGGAGGTCTATTTTCCGCTGGCCACCCTCGCCGTGGCCAAGGCCCTGACGGAGATCGTGTTGCGGCCGTTCCACTGGGACAAGACCGTGCACGGAGCGTTCGGCGGCGACGATTCCGCGACGGAAATCGACACGCTGCACAACGGCCTCTCGATCCTGCACCCCCGGCGCTGAGCGCTAGAGGCTGCGGGCCTCTTCGCGAAGACGGACTTCGAAGGCTGTGCTCAGATGCTGGCGAAGCGCATTCGCCGCCCGCTCGCCGTCGCGGGCCGAGATGGCATCTACGATCGCCTCGTGTTCCGCCAGCGCGGTCTTTCCCCGCCCCTCGGCCGCAAGCGACGTCGTCGCCATCAGCGCCATGGACCGGTGAACCATGCTGAGTTGCTGCACGAGGTAGCGGTTGTGCGAGGCAAGATGGATCTGGCTGTGAAACCGGCGGTTCGCCCGCGCGAGGGCCTTTGCATCGCCCAGAAGGGCGCGGTCTTCCTCGACCATGGCGGCCAGCACGGCGATTTCCTCACGTGCGGCATGCTGAGCAGCCAATCGGGCAGCCAGCGCCTCAAGCTCCGTGCGCACGGCATAGAGCTCCGCCATCTGGTCGTGGCTCAGCGTCGCGACGATCAGGGACCGGCCATCCCGCGTCAGCAGGGCCTGCGTCTCAAGCCGCTGCAACGCCTCGCGGATCGGCGTGCGGCTGACACCGAAGCGGTCAGCCAGTTCGCTCTCCACCAAGCGATCGCCCGGGCGATAGGTCCCCTGATCGATCGCCTCGATGATGAGGGCGTGCGCGTCCTTCTGATGTGGCTGCAATCGCTTGGTCCCGTCCATGTCTCCGGCTGACCGTAGTGCCCGCGCCCTTGCGGATCAACTGCCCGACAGCTAGCCGGGTGTCATGCCTCATGCCGCCTTCGATCACGTCGATGCCTGGGTCTTCGATCTGGATGAGACGCTCTATCCGCCCACCGTGCCGCTGTTCCCGCAGATCGAGGCGCGCATGGTGCGCTGGATCACCGGATTTCTTGGCGTCTCCGAAGCCGAGGCAGACCGTCTGCGTGCCCGCTGGTGGCACGATCACGGAACCACGCTGGCCGGCCTGATGCGCGAACACGACGCGGACCCGGACCCGTTTCTCGAGGATGTCCACCGCATCGACTTTTCCGTTCTTACGCCGGATCCCGCGCTGCGTCTTGCCATCGCCGCCCTTCCGGGACGCAAGGTCATCTATACGAACGGAACCGCTTCCTATGCGGAGGAGGTGCTGGCGGCGCGCGGTCTGTCGGGCATCTGGGACGCCGTCCACGGGATCGAGCATGCCGGATACATCCCGAAACCCGACCGCGCCGCCTATGACACTGTTTTCGCGCGCGACGGCCTGGTGCCCGCCCGCGCGGCGATGTTCGAGGACATGGCGCGAAACCTCGCGGTCCCTCACCAACTCGGTATGGCGACTGTCCACGTGGCGCCGATCCGTGCGGAGGGTGTCCACATCCACCACCACGCCACCGACCTTGCCGCTTTCCTGCGCGGCATCCTGACCACTGGCGCAGACGCCACGAACGATTAAGTCGAGGTCATGACTTACGATATCGATATCCTGATCTCCGGCGCCGGGCCCGCAGGCCTTGCCGCGGCGTGCGTCCTCGGGGCGGAAGGTCACCGCGTCATGCTTGTCGATCCTGCCCCGCCCGTCACCGGTGAGGACGATCCGGCGGCTGACCTGCGCACCACGGCGGTGCTGCAACCGGCACGCGACCTGCTGGCCCGCGCGGGGGCGTGGGACGGCCTTGGACTCCATGGCGTGCCGCTGCAGGTCATGCGCATCGCCGATGCCGCCACGATGCCCCCGGTCATCCGCGATTTCGTATCCGACGACATATCCGACGCACCGTTTGGATGGAATTTGCCCAATTGGCTTCTGCGTCGCGCCTTGCTGGAGCGCGTCGAGGCCCTGCCCACGGTTCATAGCCGCTTCGACACGGCGGTCGCCGGTCTCTTCACGAGGAGCGCGGGCGCGCGGGTCACCCTTTCGGACGGCACGAAGATCGCCGCGCGGCTCGTCGTGGCCTGCGACGGCCGAGACAGCCCCCTGCGCGCGATGGCGGGCATCCGCGCGCGCACGGTGCGCTATGGTCAGACGGCTATCGTCTTCGCCGTGGCCCATGAGATGCCGCACGACAATGTCTCGATCGAGGTCCACCGCGCTGGCGGACCCTTCACCCTCGTGCCCTTGCCGGACCGCGACGGGCGCCATCGCTCAGCAGTGGTCTGGATGGACCGCGATGCCGAACAGACCCGCCGGATGGAGATCGACGACAATGCCTTCGAGGCCGAGGTGAACAATCGTTCTGCTGACGTGATGGGCAACCTCACGCTGGTGTCTCGCCGCGCCGCCTGGCCGATCCTGTCGCGAATCGCCGATCGGCTGACCGCACCCCGCCTCGCCCTTGCCGCCGAAGCGGCGCATGCCATGCCGCCGATCGGGGCGCAGGGGCTCAACACGTCCCTGCAGGACATCGCGGCCCTGCGCGACCTTGCCGCCGCCGGGCATGAGATCGGCGGGTCTGGCATGCTTGCCGCCTATCAGCGCCGCCGCTGGCCGGACATCGCCGCCCGGATGGCCGGAATCGACATGCTGAACCGGACCTCCATCGCGGGGTCGAACCCGCTTCAGCGGCTGCGGGCGACCGGAATACGCGCCCTGCACGACGTGGCCCCGCTGCGCCGCGCGGTCATGCGGCTGGGTCTCGGGACCCCGTCAACTGTTTCTAAAACAGAAACAACACTTTAGATCGGTTTCCGTCATCCCTAATTCTGCGCGCAGATGTGACGCGCATCGCCATGGCTTTTCCGGTATCAGCGATCGACCGAGCGCTGGCGAGAGGATGCAGCATGAACGGACAGATCACTGTTACCGGCGCAAACATCCTGAGAAGTCCGTCGGTTAACACAACATCGACCGGCGGAAACGACAACCAGGGAACGATTCGCATCGAAAATGGCCAACAGGCCTTCGAGCGCGACGACATTGTCGTGTTCGACATCAGGAACCTGACAATCGATAGCGAGGTCTCGGGCGCCTCGAGGTTTTCCGGCATCAAGGTCTATGAGAATGCGGCGGCCTTCGCCGCCGGGATCGTCAAGTACACCTACACGCCGCAGAACCCCGGCCAGACGGCAAACGTGCAAAACGACATCAGCGGGTTGGGCGACGGCTATGTCCGCTTCAATGCCAACGTCCTTGTCAGCAGGGATCCCGGCGCGCCCGGTTTCGACCAGCTGATCGTCGCGGGGGGTCGCGATTTGCTGTCAGAGCTGGCCGTCGGCCCTGTGCGGTTCGATCGAAATCAGGATTTCGATTTCGACGGGGACGGCATGATCGACGCAGGAACCATCGAGGAAGGCAACACCCTGTATGCCGTCGGGACCGGGACGCCGCTCATGGTGTGTTTCGCCGAAGGCACCCCGATCCTGACCCCGCGTGGCTATGTTCCGGTCGAGGTTCTGGAGGTCGGCGACCGCGTGGTTACCCGCGACCACGGGGCGCAGATCATCACATGGACCGGATCGCGGGAGGTGCCGGGCACGGGTGCGATGGCGCCCATCCGCTTCGCACCCGGCGCGCTCGGCAACATCTGGGCATTCCGCGTCTCACCCAACCACCGGATCGTGCTTTCGGGTCCGCAGGCGGACCTGATTTCCGGAGAGACGGAAGTGCTTGTCGCAGCCAAGCAGCTTGTCAACGAGACGACGATCCGCCCTGCCCCCTGCGAAGCGGTGACGTATCACCACTTCCTGTGCAGCAGGCATGAGATCGTCAACGCAGCGGGCTGCCTCGTCGAGACGCTGCATCCCGGCGTGGAGGCCCTCGACATGGTGGGCGAGACCGGGCGCGAGGAAATCCTGGCGCTGTTTCCGGAACTGAGGAGCGGCACGACCGCAAGGCTAGCGCGTGCCGAGGCCACGACCGCCCAAGCGGCGGCTATCGTCGCCCGGACCTAGCGTTCAGGCCGGAAACACCTGATCGACGACCCGGCCCAACCGCGCAACGGTCCCGTCGACGTCCATCAACTTGTCCAACCCGAACAGGCCGATGCGGAACGTGGAAAAATCGGCAGGCTCATCGCATTGCAACGGGACGCCTGCCGCAATCTGCATGCCGTGCGCCATGAAGGCCTTGCCGGTCTTCACCTCGTCGGAAGGCGCATAGCTGACCACGACGCCGGGGGCCTGGAATCCTTCGGCGGCGACCGACGGGATGCCCTTGGCGGCGAACATAGCACGGACCTTGCCGCCCAGATCCCATTGGGCATCCTTCAGCCTTTGAAACCCGTAATCTCGCGTCTCGATGAGCGTGTCGCGGAACGCGCGCAACCCGTCCGTCGGCATCGTCGCGTGATAGGCATGCCCGCCCGCAAGATAGGCGTCCATGATCTGCGACCATTTCTTGAGGTCGATGGAAAAGCTGTCGGAAGTCGTTTCGCCAAGACGTGCCTTCGCGCGGTCCGACAGCATGACGAGGCCGGCGCAGGGCTGTGCGCTCCAACCCTTTTGCGGGGCCGAGATCAGCACATCCACGCCCGTCGCCTTCATGTCGACCCAGACACAGCCCGAAGCGATGCAGTCGAGCACCATCAGCGCGCCCACGTCATGCGCCGCAGCCGCCAGGGCGGCGATGTAGTCGTCGGGCAGGATCACGCCCGCACTGGTCTCCACGTGGGGTGCGAACACAACGTCCGGCTTCACTTCGCGGATGCGCGCCGTCACCTGCTCGACGGGTGCGGGCGCAAAGGCCGATCGCGCGTCGTTGCCCTGCTGCCGCGCCTTTATCACCTCGACACCGCCCGAGAACGCGCCGGTTTCCAGGATTTGCGACCAGCGGTAGGAGAACCAGCCGTTGCGCACGACGAGCGCCATCGCCCCCTGCCCGAATTGCCGCGCCACGGCCTCCATCCCGAAGGTCCCGCCGCCCGGCACGATCACCGCGTGGTCCGCGCCGTACACTTCGCACAGGCCTGCATGCAGGTCTCGCATCACGGTCTGGAAA
>JBARXR010000202.1:0-24338 GCA_049647445.1 Jannaschia sp.
TCCCCGGGCTGGGCGGCACCACGGCTCTCGCCCTGTTGATCCCGGTGACCTACACGCTGGCCCCGCTCGATGCGATGTATCTGGCGGGCGGCGTCATGGGCGCCACCTCGTTCGGAGGGTCCGTGTCTGCGATCCTTCTCAATACACCCGGAACGGCACCGAATGCCGCAACGTGCTTTGACGGCTATCCCTTGGCGCGACAGGGAAAGGCAGGGCTGGCCATCGGGGCATCTGCAACGGCCTCCGCACTGGGTGGATTGATCGGGCTGTTCACGCTGCTTCTGTTCATCCCGGTCGCGCGCGAAATCGTGCTGAGCTTCGGCTCGTCCGAGTTCTTCCTGTTGACCGTTCTCGGGCTTGCGGCAATTGCCGTTTCGGTCAAGGGCAAGCTGCTGCGCGGCTTGATCGCAGCCTGTATCGGGTTGCTGCTGGCCTTTACCGGGGCGAACCAATTCACGGGCGAGACCCGGTTCACCGGTGGTCTGAACTATCTGTGGGACGGCATCCCCCTGGTCCCCGCCCTCACCGGCTTGTTCGCGATCAGCCAGATGATCGAACTGGCGCTGAAGGGCGGGGCCGTCGCCGACGATGCCAGCCTGGCCGAAGCCAAGAGCATGAAGATCACCGGCGTCGGCCAAGGCGTGCTCGCCGTCTTCAAACACTGGCCGGTTCTGGTCCGGGGATCTTTGATCGGGACGGTCATCGGCGCGATACCGGGGCTTGGGGGGACGGTCGCGGCATTTCTCAGCTATTCGTCGACCGCACAGACCGCCAAGGACCGCGAGACCTTCGGGCAAGGCAACATCAAGGGCGTCATAGCGCCCGAGGCCGCGAACAACGCAAAAGACGGCGGATCGCTGATACCGACTGTCGCGTTCGGCATTCCCGGCAGCGCGGAAACGGCGGTGTTTCTCGGCATTCTCGTGCTGCACGGCATAGAACCCGGCCCCCAGATCCTGCTCCAGAACGAGGCTGAAATTTACGGCCTGATCGTGGCTCTGACGGTTTCAGCCGTCGGGGCGTCGATCCTCGGGCTCATTTTCGCGCGCCTCCTGGTGCACATCACCCGGATCGACGTGAATATCGTCGTGCCCGTCGTCGTGACGCTGTCGCTGACAGGTGTCTATGTGCTTGAGGGGCGGATGGCAGATGTGGCGGTTGCGACGATCATCGGCATTCTGGGGTATCTGATGATCCGGTTCGACTATCCGCGCCTCACGCTGGTGATCGCGTTCGTCCTCGGCGAAATCGCGGAACGGTCGTACCATCAGGTCCGCTTGATTTCCGACGGCAACGTCATGGAATACATGTTGAGCCGGCCGATCTCCGTGTTTCTGATCCTTGCGACACTGGTCACGTTCTTTTTGCCGGCGATGCGCAAGATCCCGTGGCGGCGCCTGACAGGCCGCGCGGCATGAAAGTGAGCGAACGTTCCGGGCGGCAGCCGTGTTGCCCAAGGCCGATTATCAAGCCGTCTGCGGCACAGCCGTCGTCCAGCCGAGGCGACGCGTCGGGTGATTGGCGAAAACGTCCGTTCCAACGGTCCGTGCCAGGCGTGAACCGCCGGAGCGGTCAATCCGGTCCTTCAGAGCATGCAGGACAGGATCGAGGCCGCCGAAACCGTTGCGCGGTCGAGTATTCGAGCGGCGCGAAGAGACCCTCAGGAGACTTCGATCACGACCGCGCTGTCATGCGGAATGACCTTGTAGGTCTTGATCGCCACGATGCACGGCGGCGCGACAACCGCGCCGTCCCGGATATCGAACTTGCCCTGATGGAAGTCGCACTCGATCACGTGGCCTTCCAGAAATCCTTCGGACAATTCGCCTGGACCATGGGTGCAAACGTTGTCGGTGACATAGAACACACCGTCCACGTGATAGACCGCAAGCTCGAGGTCATCGTGATCCACGCGTATGACGGCGCCATCGTCCACATCGGTCTTGGCACAGATTTCGATCTGATTGGCGGTATCGGCCATGGCGCTATGTCCTTGTCGTCGCTTGTTTCCCGCGAAAATAGCCCACCTCTCGGGGAGAGAAACCCACCTATAGGAATGTGTTCCGCATAGCAGAATGTAGTTCCGCGCAAGCTGTCTTGACCCTTAACTGCATGAAAGGATTACGCATGCATGATGATCATCACACCCCCGAAGAAGAGACCGAGATCGGGCCTGCCGGCTATTATCACAGCCAAAAGGACCGCATCTTCGTTCGCGCCATCCAAGGCGAATACAATCTCCAGTGGGAGCTCGACCGACTGCGCGCGATGCCCCGCGTTCGCAAGGCGCAGGAGATAAAGTTCGTGGACGGGCCGCAGGCGTATTCCAGGCACTATGTCGAACCGAAGGACGGCATCAGCCAGTTGTTCCACCTGCACCTCGAAGAGTACGGGCCGGGCGGCAAAAGCCAGAAGCATGGCCACGTGAACGAAGCGGCGTTCTACATCCTCGATGGCGAAGGCTACGAGGTGCACGACGACATTCGCTATGACTGGAAGGCGGGCGACGTGGCCATCGTTCACAACAATTGTGTCCACCAGCATTTCAACGCCTCCGACACCAAGCCCGCACGCGCGCTCGTGCTCAAGACCAAGCCGATGTTCGTCTTCATGAACATGCTGTTCCAGAAAACCGTCGAGCCGCGCGACACGACCCCCGCGCCCGGCGGTGAAAATTTCGAGGTCCGGGAAGAGGAAGACGACTTCAATCACCCCAAGGAGGGCTATTGATGGCTTGGGATGAAACCAACGTCTGGATAGACGGCACGGAAAACCAGCCGCTCTATCAGGATCTGCTGGACGATGCCGAAGCCCGTCCGGCCCGCGACGCGGAGCGCAAGAAGGTCGTGCATCCGCACGAGATGCCGTGGGAGATGTCGCGTCAGGGCCTTCTCAAGCATCTCATCAACGAGGGCATGAATACCCGGATGGAGACCGTCGACGCCTACATGCAGATCGTCCCACCCGGATCGCACTCCGGCAAGCACCGCCACCTCGCCGAGGAGTGCCTCTACGTGGTTGAGGGCAAGGGATACGACCTGCACCAGGATTGCGAGGTCGAGATCACGGATACCTATTTCTGGAAGCCGCAGGACAAAGTATCCCGGTGGGACTACGAGGCGGGCGATGTCATCTATGTTCCGCCGAACACGATCCACCAGCATTTCAATTCGGACCCCGACCGACCGCTCCGCCTGATTTCCTGCATCAACAGGATATTCAAGCATTCGGGGCTGAACGATCTGGAACAGATCGAAAACGCCCCGGAATATGATCCGGACATCACGCTGACACCTGATTTGATCCGCGACTTCCTGCGCAAGAAGGCCTGACGGCCGAAAGGATGGCTTCGTAGTGTTCGGTGCCCTCCTGTCTCTGGCGTCCGCGGCGTTCTTCGGCCTGAACAACGCGACCCTGCGCCGAGGCGTCATCAAGGGCTCGGTCCTGCAGGCGATGGCGATCACCGTGCCCTTCGGCGTTCCCCTGTTCGCGGTCATCGCCGCGTTCATGGGCGGGTACGACGCGATGGCCGGCTGGGGCTTGGCCCCGTGGGTCTGGATGGTTCTCGCCGGCGTCGTCCATTTCGTCATCGGGCGCTACGGAAACTACAAGGCAACACAATTGCTGGGGTCCACCCTGTCGACCCCGATTCAACAGCTGTCGATTGTCCTATCGCTGTTTCTGGCCGTCGTGTTTCTCGGCGAGACGATCAATCCGATGAACCTCATAGGGATTGGCCTCGTGGTCCTCGGACCGATGATCATGATGCGCCGAAAGGCGGAAGCGACGTCTGTCGGCGCGACCAAGGGCTTTGCGCCGCAGTACGGCGCGGGCCTGTTATGGGGGGCTGTGTGTGCGTTCGGCTACGGCACGAGTCCCCTGTTCGTCTCTCTGGGCATTGCTGATGGCGGGATTGCGGACAGCGTCGGTGGCTTGCTGGTATCCTATGGCGCGGCGACGATCGTCGTCCTTCTCTGGGTCAGGGCCGTCCGCCAGGCTGTCCCGATCCGGTCGCTCGACCCCGATGCGCGCAAATGGTTCCTGCTGTCAGCCTTGTTTGTCGCACTGTCACAGCTCTTCCGCTATGTCGCGCTGGCTGTTGCACCGGTTTCGGTCGTCGTCCCGATCCAGCGCCTGTCCGTGGTTTTCCGCCTGATATTCAACGCGATCCTGAACCGGGACCATGAGGTTTTCGATCGTTGGGTAATCGGTGCGATCCTGCTTTCGGTCATTGGTGCGATCGCCCTCGCCGGCGACACCATGTCCCTGATCGGATGGCTGGGTCTCGATAGCCATGATTGGCTGGCGCGCCCGATCATAAGCACCGCCGAGCGCCCGTGAGGTTAACCGTTGGCGCGAGCGCCGTTCATGGCGATACGTGCCAGATCGGCGCGATCCAGACCCTTGGCCTTCAGTTGGCCGTCGGACATCGCACTCAGATCGGTGTAGATCCGGTATGCGGAATAGCCGTCGATCATGCCTTGGAAGGCCGAGGCTATCCGCCCGAAGCCAGCAAACAGCGGGCGGGGCTGACTGCGCAGGAAATTCGAGATATCGGTCATGCGTGATGCTCCTTATGCTGCACCTGCACATAAAGAGATCGCGTGTCTTATCAACTGCTGCAGACCTTTCTCATAACGGGTATGCCGCACATGCATTGCTACCGTCCCTGCGCTTTCAGAGCCGCGTCGAGTCTGGGAAATACCCGTCTGACGTTGCCTTCATAGACCTTCGCTCGGTCCGCTTCGGACAGGTCCAGCGCATCGATATAGCGTTTGGTGTCGTCGAAGTTGTGGCCCGTCTCCGGGTCAACGCCCTTCACCGCGCCGAACATTTCGGAAGCGAACAGGATGTTGTCGATGTCGATGACCTCGAACAGGCAATCGATGCCCGGTTGGTGATAGACGCAGGTGTCGAAATACACGTTGCGCATCACGTGTTCCGACAAGGGCGGCTTGCCCATCATGTCCGCAAGCCCGCGATACCGTCCCCAGTGATACGGGACGGCGCCGCCGCCGTGCGGGATGATAAGGCGCAAGTCGGGAAAGTCGCTGAACAGGTCACCTTGCAGGAACTGCATGAACGCAGCCGTGTCGGCGTTGATGTAGTGCGCACCGGTCATGTGGAAATTCGGATTGCAGGACCCGGAGACATGGATCATCGCGGGAACGTCGAGTTCCACCATTTTTTCAAAGAACGGATACCAGGCCCGGTCCGTCAGGGGCACGCCGGTCCACATGCCCCCGGATGGATCGGGATTCAGGTTGCATCCGACGAAGCCCAACTCCGTCACGCAGCGTTCCAACTCTTCGATGGAATTGCCAATCGGCACGGAGGGATTCTGGGGCAGTTGGCAAACGCCGATGAAATTTTCCGGAAAAAGCTGCGTCACCCGATGGATCATGTCGTTGCTGTGCCGGGACCAGACCTTTGAGACAGCCTCGTCCCCGACGTGATGACCCATCCCAGAGGCGCGCGGGCTGAAGATTGTCATGTCTGCCCCACGATCCTTGAGGGCTTTCAACTGATTGCTCTCGACGCTTTCGCGGATGTCATCATCCGAGATCTCGGGGAAGGCGGGCATGGCATGACCACTTTCAAAGGCGGCGACCTGCGCCTTGCGGAAGTCCATGAAAGGCTTCGGTTCCGTCGTGTAATGCCCGTGGCAATCGATGATCATTGGCCGCGCTCCCATTCCGCCTGGCTGACATAGGTCAGGCCCTTTTCCCTGAGACGACCGCGCATGTCGTTGACGTCCAGACCAAGTTCGCCCGCCTGATACCGCGCGCGGGACTGCTCCTCGCGGTCGATCCGGGCCTGAGAGGCGGCGACGACCGCCGCTGCCGAAAGCCGCGGAACCACCACGACGCCATCGTCATCGGCGACGATCACGTCACCCGGACGAACGATCGCGTCGCCGCAGGAGACTGGAATATTCACATCCCCGAGGGTTTCCTTGACCGTCCCATGCGCCGAGATGGAGCGCGACCAGACAGGAAAGCCAAGCGCCTCGAGGTCGCGGATATCGCGGCAGCCCGCGTCGAGTATGAGGCCGGTTACCCCCCGTGCTTTCAGCGAGGTCCCGAGAAGATCCCCGAAATACCCCGAATGCGATTCTGAAATCGTCGCGGCCACGAGAATGTCGCCCGGCTGACACTGCTCGACCGCCACATGGATCATCCAGTTGTCGCCCGGAGCCAGGGTGCAGGTCACGGCCGTCCCGCTGACCGCCGCACCCTTGTAGATCGGCCGAAGCCGCTGGTGCATCAAGCCGACACGGCCCTGCGCCTCATGAACGGTGGCGACGCCATACCGCGCGAGCGCACGGGCAGCCTCTGGATCGGCGCGTTTGATATCGGTGACGACAACAGCCATTGCAGCGGCTCCCTTCAGACGGTTTCACGGGCACGGCAGGCGTCGAACCCGTCGGTCAATTCAGCGCGGTCGAGGCCACGCCCGATCACGACCAGGCGCGACGATCGGGGCGTGTCGCCCCAAGGCGCACCGAGGTCGGCTTCGTACATCATGTGAACCGATTGGACGATCACGCGACAGACCTGCCCCTCGACATCCAGAACGCCCTTCAGACGCAGGATATCGGCGCCGCGCAGCATCAAGAGGCGTTCCATCCAGGCGCCGACACGCTCCTCGTCGAGCGGGCCGTCGATCTGCAAGCTCATGCATTCAATCCCATTGGCCGCGACATGATCGTGGCCGTCTTCGCCCGGCAGCCCGACGTCTGCCGCGATCCGGTCCAGCGCAAAACTGTCCGTCCCGAGGACGCATGCCGGATCGATCCGTCCGCGATCCGTTCGATGGATCTGCGCATGCGGGTTGAGGTCGCGCAACATGGCCTCCGTCGCATCCGCGTTTTCGGCTCCCGTCACCTTGTTCAGGACGATGACGCTGGCCAGCGCCACCTGATCGGCCGCATCCGCACTGTCCTTGAGGCGCGCCCCGATATGCACCGCATCCACGACCGTGACGACGGCATCGAGCCGCGCAAGGCCCGCAATCATCTGATCGGCACCGAATGTCTGTATGACGGGGCTGGGATTCGCGACGCCAGTCGTCTCGATCAGGATCCCGTCCAAAGCCTCCCCGCGTTTGAGCAAGCTGCGCAGCGTCCGGATCAGGTCCCCGCGAACGACGCAGCACAGGCAGCCGGAGGACAGCTCGATCAATTCTTCCTCACCCGTCTCGATCAGGTCGCCATCGATCCCGATATCGCCGAATTCGTTGACGATCACGGCGAACCTGCGCCCGTGGTCCGCAGTGAGGATGTGATTGAGCAGCGAGGTTTTTCCCGCACCCAGATAGCCGGTGACCACCGTCACCGGGACGCGTGTGTCGCCCTCTATATCCACGGCATCAGGGAAACATGAATGGCATCGCCCGACGCGCCGACGGCCTTGATGGCGTCATGGGTCTGCTCCAATCCATATCGGTGCGTCGTCATCAGATCGAAGTCGAAGCGATCCGAATTCAACTGCTGCAAGGCCTGCTCGCAAGACTGGTAATTGTGCCCGCGCGCGCATTTCACGGTGACGTACTTGTTGCAAAGCTTGGCGAGAGGAAAGTTCGGGAATTCAGAGGTCTCCTGCTGAACAAGCAAGGTGCCGCCCTTCCGCTTCAAGGCCTCGAGACCAAGAAGCAGCGGCGCGGTTCCGGCCCCGGCGGTGCAGTCCAGTGCCACGTCCACGCCCTCTCCGCCGGTGATTTCCCGTATCCGCTCGACCGGGTCTTCCTCCTCGACGTTGATCGTGTAATCCGCGCCCAGTTTCTTCGCGACCTCCAGCCGCTTGGCGTCTTTGTTCGTGCCGGTGACGATGATCAATTCCGCACCGGCCTGTTTGCCGGTGACGACCTGGCTCAGCCCTTGCTGCCCGGGGCCCTGAACCAACAGTCGCGATTGATAGCCGACCTTGCAGTCGAACAGCGCCCACTGGATGCCGTTCGCCATCGGCGTCACCAGCCCCGCCCGCTCCGGCGAAAGCCCGTCGGGCACTTTGTGAAGAACCGAATTCCACGGCAGATACATGTATTGCGCAAATCCGCCCCACAGATGCGGCGCGCGGGTCATCGGGGTATAGCCGAAGCGGATCCCGTCGGGGTTCTTGCGCCAGTCGGTCGCCATGCACAGGCGGTAATCGCCCCGGTGGCAATGTTCGCAGGACATGCACCCGACGTAATGTTCGGCAAAGACGCGATCGCCTTCCTTGAGGCCTCGCCGCTGCTGAAACGTCTTGCCCGCCTTGGCGATGATCCCGATATTCTCATGGCCCATGATGACCGGCTCGGTGATCGGAGGCTTCGAGTAGAATTTCACATCGGTGCCGCAGATGCCGGCAACCTCCACTTTCAGAAGCGCCGCATCGTCGGGAATATCCGGCATGTCGAATTCACGAAATTCAGTCCGCTCCGGTCCGGTCCGCACAGCGGCGAGCACTTTTTCCGACACCCCTCGACCCTCCCAAGCTTTGGCGTTGACCCTTGGCTAGCAAACCGCCAAACTGCTTACAAGAACAAGGTTCCGCATGCCGGAACACCTCAGAGTTGGTCGGGCAACACCATGTTCGCGCATCGAAGCATCACCGCGGCCGCCCTTTCGGACCTTGAGCGGATCGAACAGGCGGTCCGGTGCCAGTATGCCGTCCCCGAAGCCCAGATCGTCCTCGTCACACAGGAACCGACACGGATGCTCGGTGGGCCCGTGGTCATGACGACGATCCTGTTCTGGACAGACCCGGAGACGCGCCACAAGGTGCGCGTCTTCAAACCCGCCCATGATGTCCGGGCGAGCGACCTGCCACCCGGTTGGCTGCGGCGCGCGCTCCTGGACGATGTTGCCACCGATTGCTGCTAGGACCGAACATGGCCAAGAGATCATTGAAAACCGTCACCCGCACCCAAGGCAACAACCGCGCGCTGAAGGACGGCACCATAGCTCTGCCGGACTTCACCCTCGACTTCGAAGAGGTGAACCCCCTGCCCCGCGCGTTTCGACGGATGGTGCGGGAGCAGGCCTATGATGTCAGCGAAATGGCGTTGACGACCTATATCACCGCCCGCGCCTACGGCGTTCCGATCACCGCGATCCCGGTCTTTCTGGTCCGCGACTTCCACCACAAGGCGATCGTGGTCTCCGACAGCGCCGATGTTGCCGTGCCCGCGGATCTGCAGGGACGGCGCGTCGGTGTTGCCCGTGGTTATACCGTGACGACCGGTGTCTGGGCACGGGCAATTCTGGCCGAGGAACATGGACTGGATCTGGGGACCATCACATGGGCGCGGTCGGACGACGAACACGTTCCCGATTGGCGCCTGCCTGAACATGTCCGCGATCTTGGCGGGTCCGGCACGCTCGAGGAGCAACTTGCCCGCGGCGAGATCGACGCGGCCGTCGGGCTGACGGCGGGCAACGGCACACATGCCCTGATCGACGCACCCTTCGACGCCGGTCTGGCCGCACTGAAAACGCGCGGCTTCTATCCCATCAATCATCTCGTGGTGGTTCGGACCGACCTCTTGACCGAGATCCCCGACCTCGCGGTGCAGGTGTTCGAAGCCTTCAGCCAGTCGAAGAAAGTCTATCTGGATGCCCTCGCCGCCGGACGGATCACGGACCTGACGGCTTCCGACAAGGTTCTTCGGGCGGCATCCGACGTGATCGGTGATCCGCTGCCTTACGGCTTGGCCCCAAACGCAAAGACGCTCGAAAATCTCATGGCGCATGTGGTCGCCCAAGGGATCATCGATGCGCCGATACCGCTGGAGGACATGTTCGCTGCGAACACGCGAGAGCTCGTCGGCTAGGCCACGCTCTCCAGAAACGCCAGAACCCGCGCGGGGGCTGTCTCTTCTGTCTGCCCATCGGTCGGCACGTCCCAATACTGCGATCCAGCCAGACATTCCTGCAAGTAGCGGGCCGCTGACGTTGCGTGGAACCCGTCCGCCCCCGGCACGACAAGTGTCGGAATGCGGAGGCGCATCAGATCCTCCGGCTCGGCCCCGGGGGCCGTGTCACGGTCGAACAGTCCCGCCATCATGCCGCGCACGGTGAGCAGATAGGACGGCAGGTCCATCTCGGCGTAGTGCGCGGCAAACGCGCCCGAATTGCGGATCGGCTGGCCCCACGGCCCGCCCCGCGGATCGCCGCTGAAGTTCTTGTCGTGCGACAGCACCAGATCGACGACCGCCTGAAGCCCGTTTTCTTCGGCAAAGGCCATGTGGCGCGCAAAACGCTGGTGCGACCCGATGCGATAGGCGGCCCCCCCGACCGGCCAATAGTGCACCATCGACAGGACACGCTCGGGGTGCGCCACACCGAAGGCCGCGACGGGGCCACAACCCATGCAGCCGCCCATCACATGCGCCTTGTCGATGCCCAGATGGTCCAGCAGGCCCACGCCCTGTAGGACGTAGTGATCCCAGGTGATCCGTTCCACTCGGCCCCCCGACTGCCCGTTCTCTCGCCGATCGAACAGGATGCAGGTATGGCGATCCGGCAGATGGTCCAGCAACCTGATGCGCTTGTAGACACCCAAGTCCCACCATTTGCTGATCTGCGCATCGAACCCGCCGGGCGCATACATCAGCAGCGCCGGACCTTGGCCACGGACTTCGTAATGGGTGTCGATCCCGTCGATCTTCGCGACTGGCATGGCGCTACCTCCCCGGCTGGCCCTTGATCTGGCGGGCGGCCCGGACATCCTCGGCGCATTCCGCCAGCGCATCGTGGATGACCCGCGCGACATTGGCATAGCCCGAGGGCTCCGTGTCGAGCCCCGCCACGTTGTAGCCGACCGCTGCCTGGGCCAGTCGCACGCGACCGTCGAGCCACGGGCCACCCCCGAAACCGCCGATCACGGGGATTTTGACCGCCTCGACGACTTTCGGACCGATCACCGGCCCGGAATTGGTGAAGTCGAGCAAGACCGCCCCCGCGGCCTCCATCGCCTTCGCCTCGGCAATCAAACGCGCCTCCATTCCCGGCGCGGCCTCGGTCGCTCCGGCCTGGTTCTCGTAGGGAATGCCGCTGGCGAGCGCCGTCTGCGGGGTCAGGCCGAACTGTGCCCAGACGGGAATGCCCGCACGGGTCAGCGCCTCGACCGCCTCCGGATAGTCCGCAGCCCCGTCCAGCTTCAAAAGGTCGATCCCCGCCTCCTTCACCAGCCGGATCGCGGCCCGCACGGCGCTGTCCACACCTTCCTGCAAAGGACCATAGGGGAAATCGGCAGACACCAGCGCGTTCTTGACGCCCCGCCTTACCGCCTTCGTCACGATCACCATCTCGTCCATCGTGATCTCGAACATGGTGTCGTGACCCCAGAGGTTCTTGCCGACGGTATCGCCGACCGAGACGATGTCCACGCCAACCCGATCGGCAATCGCCGCCATGTGGGTGTCCCATGCCACGACGCCGAAGATCTTTTCCCCGCGTCGCTTTTTGGCGTGCAGGTCGGGGATCGTTACCTTCGTCATATGACGAATTCCTCATATGTTTCGGGGGCGAACATTTCGTCCACCTCCAGTTTGCGGGGAGAGAGCCCCTGTTCGTGGTGGTAGCGCAGGAAGACATCGAGCGAGGCGCGGTTCTTCTCGACCCCGTAGGCCCAGAAATCCTCGCCCATCAGGTCGAAGGCCTCTTCGACATGGGCGTTGAACCAGGGCAGCATCCCCTTCAGGGCCGCCGTTTCCTTGAGCCCCGCATAGCAAAGGTTCTGGGCCTCGCGAAACGCCTTGAAGAGGTTCATCGCGACCCATCGGTTTTGTTCATATACGTCGCGCCGGATTGCGATGACATGCATGATCGGAAAAATCCCCGTCTCGCGCCAATATGCCTTTTCGACGTCGACATAGTCCGGGAACAGCCGCTTGACCCGCACCCCGTCATAGGTCGATGGCTTGCGGGCCGTGTGAAAGGCGTCGATCCGCCCATCCTGCAGCATCTGCGCCAGCGTGTCCTGCGGCCCGATCCGTTCCAGCCGGAAGTTGTCGGGCAGGTCGATCTTTATCTTCTCGTCGCGGTTCGGGGTTTCCTCGCCCCCGGTGACATAGGTCGGACCATCCACCGGAACGCCGTAGTGGTCCGACAGGATCCCGCGGATCCAGACCGGAGCCGTCATCTGGTATTCGGGGCAACCGAACCGTTTGCCGATCAGGTCTTTCGGCGTGTCGATCCCGGCGTCGGCATTCACGTAGATGCAGGAATGTCGAAAGAACCGTGACGGAAACACCGGGATCGCCACGAACGGGCGGTCCTGCTTGAAATGCGAGACCACGAACGACGACATCGACATTTCGGAGACGTCGAATTCGCGAAACTTCGCCATCCGGAAGAATGTCTCCTCCACGATCATGTTGAGAAACCGAAGGTCGATCCCCTGAGGTTGCACCCGCCCGTCCATCAATGGCTGGACGCGGTCATAATCCCAACAGCCCAGCGTCATCGGCAATCCGGTCATCGGACAGTCCCCCTCAGTAGAATTCATCGAAATGCAGCTGGTCCTGAGGCACCCCGGCCTCGTGAGCCATCTTCTGCACGGCAGCGGACATGACCGCGGGCCCCGCGAAATAGATCTCGCAGTCCTTCAGCGCGTCTCCCATGTCTTTTGCCACGATGTCGTGGAGGTATCCTTTGGGTCCGGTCCAATCGGACCCTGCGTCCGACAGGGCGGCCACGAACCGGGCCCGGCGCGCCGGCGCCGCGCCCAGAACGGCGACATCGCAAAGATCATCTTCGGCGCGACCGCCATAGAATACGTGCAAAGTGCGATCCCCGAGCATTCCCGACGCCGCCGCACCCTGCGCTATGGATACCATCGGCGACAGGCCCGACCCGCCGGCCAGCAGGACAATGTCACGCGGGCTGTCCGTTCGCAGGAAAGCCGTGCCGTATGGCCCGTCCATGTCAATCGTATCGCCGGGTTTCATGTCGAACAGCGCCGCGGTCGCGACCCCTCCCGGCATCCGCTTGATCATGAACCGCCAGACACCATCCTCGCCAAGGTTCGACATCGAATAGGCTCTCGGGCCGCCCACGCCGGGAACCTGCAACAGGGCGTACTGGCCCGGACGAAAGGCGGGGGCATCTTTGGCGTCGAAGGCGAACTCCGAAATATCGCGGGTAATTCTGGTCACGCCGACCAGCTCGACCGTCAGGCGCTCGGGCCGATTGTCGGGGACGTAGTGATCCATGGTGCGGAACTTGACGCTGCAATCGCCTGCGGGAACCGCCTGACATCCCAGCCACCTGCCACGTTTCAATTCCTTCTCGGACCACGCCGGGGCGTCGTCGCGCAAATGCGTGACAGACCCTTCAAGCAGTTGGAACCGGCAGTTTCCACAAGACCCGGTATTGCACGAATAGGGCATTCCGATCCCGGCGCGAAGCGCTGCGCGAAGGATCGTCTCACCGTCGGCGCAGTCGAAGACCCGATCTTCAGGCGTCAGGGTGATTTTGGGCATGGTCGAAGTCCAATCAAACGTAGATGGGTTGGCGCCGGACGTATCCCATGCGCTGAGAGATTTCGTCCGCAGCCTCGATCACGATCGGAGCGAGCTTCGTGACTTCGGCCTTTCGGATCCGCAAACGCGGTCCCGCGACGCCGACGGAGGCGACCAACCTTCCCTCCGCGTTGTAGATCGGGGCCGCGATGCAGCGCGTGCCCTCGTCGCAAAACTCATCCTCGAAGGCATAGCCACGCCTTTTGACCTGCCGCACGACGCCGAGAAACGCATCCTTTTCGACGATGGTATTCGGGGCACGGGCCGGACGAGGGTAATTCAGGAATTTTTCCAGTTCCGGGCCGCGCAATCCGGTCAGGAGACACAATCCCTCCGCCGTGCAGAAGGCCGGCTTCACCTGCCCTGTCGCGGACCGAAGTCTCAAGGTCTGGGGGCCCTCGAAATCGTGGAGGAAGACCACGCTTTGCCGTTCCAGCACGGCAAGGCGCACGTTCTCCTGCGTCTTCTCGCGCAATGCGTTCAGGATGACCTTCGATTCGACCGTCACATCCAGCCGCGACCGGACCAGCGATCCGAGCGAAAACAGACCGACCCCGAGGCCATACCGGCCCGTCTCGGGGTCTTGCTGCAACAGGCCCTCGTCCAGAAGTGCGCCTGCAAGTCGGTGCACGGTGCTCTTGGCGACCTTCAGCCGCTTGGCCAATTCACTGATCCCGAGCGCTTCATCCTCTTCGGTGAAGGTTTTCAGCAGGTGTATCGCCGTCGTCACCGACGACAGCCGCGAAGAATTGCGCCGCGGATTACGGTTGATTTCCTTGCGGCTCGCACGCTGGTCGTCTTCGCTCATGACACGACTCCCTGTTCAGCTTCGCAGACGGCCTCGGCGGTTTCGGCGACAACGCGTCGGGCGCGAATGGGCCGCTCAATGGTCATGGTGATGTCCGTGCGCCGTATGATGATCGTGTGAATGGCCGGCGTCATGATCGTGATTGGATGAACCGGGAGGCGCGAAGTTGATCCGGTCCTGCCGCCGTGGTCCGCGCGGATCATCCGAAAAGAGAAGCGACTTGACCGTCACCGGCACGGTGAACGACGGCAGCCTGATCTTCCCGAGATCGATATAATCGAAGTCGCGCAGGCTGATCCCGTCGAGGATCAGAAGATCGTTCTCCAGGCCCAGATCTTCGCGCAGCACTCCGCCCAGCGTCTGCGCGATGTCGCCGTCGATCATGACATACAATCCGTGGCCATCTTCGATACGGCCCGCCAGCGCGATCCTGATCCCTTCGGCCAGGGCCCGCATCCGCGCATATTCCGGCAAGGCGTCGAAAACGAAAGCCAGCACGACCTCGTTCGTCACGGGGTCCAGATCGAAAGCCTCGAAATGCGCGAGGATCGCGGCACCGATCTCCTCGGCGGAAGGGTCGGCCCCCAGATCGATGGTCGGCTTGATGACCTGCAGACTGCGGCGCGGCAGGCAACGTCCCGGCGCCGTCACGGTGCTCGTCTGGCCGGACAACTGTACCGAATATTCGGACGCGCCGAGGGCCGTGGCACGGATCGCGGACCCACCGGCCAGAAGCGGTGCGCCAAGTTGGCCATCCTCGGCGCGCTGTCGAAGTACCGCGCCAAGATGATACCCGAGATCACCGAAATCCCGGTCCTCCTGCCGCGAGACATAAGCGCCCACACCGCCTGAAAAGATGATGCCCGTCAGCCCGGCAAAATCATCGGGCACGTCCGTGAGGAACAGGGACCGGACCGTCTCGGGCAGATCGCGCGTCGTGATCGCGATCGTCAGAAGGTCCGCCATATGGGTCGCGATCGCCCGCATCTGGTCCGCGTCGATCGGATCGCCGAGAGCGAGGGGCATGCCGGCTTCTCGGGCGAAATAGGCCCCTGTCGCCTCCAAACGGGTGACATGCGTCCCGTCCGTCGCGACCAACCGTCCCCCGATATGCAAGGCCGCCGTCCAGACGATCTCACCCTGATCGACAAGCGCCAGCTTGGTGGTGCCGCCGCCGATGTCGACGTTCAGGATGCGCGCGCCCCGCTCGAAACTCTGCTTGGCGGCGCCCGACCCGTAGGCGGCCAGCATCGCCTCCATATGGTTGCCCGCCGTCGCCGTCAGGAAATCGCCGCCGTTGGCCGCGACGACGCCAGCGATCGCCTCGGCATTCGCGCGCCGTAGTGCCTCGCCGGTCAGGATCACGACGCCGGTATCTATGTCGCCCGGCAGGATCGCGGCATCTGCATAGGCCGTGTCTATGATCCGGCCAAGGGCCACCGCATCGATCTCGTTCTCGTTGACGAACGGCGTGAACGCCACCGGAGACGCATATGCCGTCTGGCGGTCCACGATCACATACCGGGACGCATGGCTGTCCGCCTTGCGCTGCAGGTGGATTGTGGAAAAGATGACCTGTGTCCCCGAAGACCCGATGTCGATGCCGACCGACGTCAACGCGACGTTGTCGCGCAGCCAGATCGGATTATCTTCCAACGGGCCGGGGTCAATGTCATCGTGGTCGTGATCGGCGTCACCGTCGTGATCATGCGCATAGAAGTCGCCGAACATATGGTCATCGACCGTGTGGCGGCCGGAAGATTTCTGATCGGGCGTGTCGTCGGTGGGCAATGGATCGTTCCTCTATGTGGACCATCGGTCCATTGACGGAACAGTAGACCGACCGTATCGTTTGGACAACGTAAAAAGCGGGTTCATCTGCGAACTGGCTTCGGGAGGGATCACATGAACGTTCAGGCAATTGTATCGGACCAGCTTGCCGCAAAGTTCAAGACCGAGAAAGAGACACCCTACACGCGGTTCATAGCCGCCGAGGGGCTCGACCTCGTTAACGGGAACTATGTGCCATCCCTTCACGACGTCGAGTTGAAGCCATGGGCGCGGCGCGGCGGCTCTGCGGTGTTCATGAACCATGACGCCAGCCGGACGACCAACGATTGTTACGTGATGGAAATTCCTGCCGGCGGAAAGCTCAACCCCCACCGGCAGCTGTTTGAAGAGACGATCCTGATCCTCTCCGGGCGCGGCTCCACGGTCGTTTGGGATGACAGCGGGGCGAAAGTCAGCTTTGAATGGGGTCCGGGGTCGATCTTCGGGATTCCGCTCAACGCGCATCACCAGCATTTCAACGGCTCCGGCACCACGGCGGCGCGCTACATCGGCGTCACCAATATGCCGCCGATCATGAACGTGTTCGAAGAGCCCGATTTCATTTTCGGCACGTCGCATGACTTCAAGGGGCGGTTCTCCGGTGAGCCCGAGTACTTCTCCGAAAGCAAGGAGATGCAGGGCCTCCTGCTGGAGACGAACTACGTGGCCGATGCCGTCAACCTGCCGCTGATACACGCGAAGGAACGCGGTGCCGGTGGCGGGCATATCAGGTTCCAGCTGGCAAAGTGCTCGATGAACAGCCACATCAGCCAGTTTCCGGTCGGAACGTACAAGAAGTGTCACCGGCACGGGCCGGGTGCGCATGTGATCCTGCTGTCGGGGACAGGCTATTCGCTGATGTGGCCCGAAGGTGCGGAGCCGAAGCGGTATGACTGGAAGCCCGGTTCAATGATCGTGCCCCCCAACATGTGGTATCACCAGCATTTCAATACCGGCACGACGCCCGCCCGCTATCTTGCCTTCAAATATGAAGGTGTCGCGATCCGAAACGAGCAGGGTGTGCCGAAGGCCTGGATCAGCCAGCGGATCGGTGGCGACCAGATCGACTATGCCGACGAGAGCAAGGCGGTCCGCACGATGTTCGCGGACGCTCTGGCCAAGAACGGGCTCGAGTCGCAGATGGACCCGGCCTATGAGGCGGAAAAGTCGGACTTGCCGCCGAAGCCGGGCCACGCTGCCTGAGCGTCTACCAAGGAGGAGGTGACTCGACATGCTGCGCAAGGAAATCAATGAACTGCTGACGGAAACCGATGCGGGCAAGCCCATGGGCGACATGTTCCGGCAGTACTGGGTCCCTGCCCTGCTTGCCTCGGAACTGCCCGAGGACGACTGCCCGCCGATCCGCGTAAAACTGCTGGGTGAACGGCTGATCGCGTTCCGCGACAGCAAGGGTCGTTACGGCCTGATGGACGAATTCTGCGCCCATCGGGGCGTATCGTTGTGGTTTGGCCGCAATGAGGAAGACGGCCTGCGCTGCCCCTATCACGGCTGGAAATACGACTACACCGGCCAGTGCATCGAGGTGCCGTCGGAGCCGGAGGAATCCGGCTTCTGCGAGAAGATCAAGCTCAAGGGCTATCCGCTCATCAAGGTCGGCGACATTCTCTGGACCCACATGGGCGACAAGGAAAACCGCCCGCCCGAGCCGATCTGGGAATTCGCCACCGTCCCGGCAGAGCAGACGTTCTCGTCGAAGCGCTGGCAGGAGTGCAACTGGTTGCAGGCGATGGAAGGCGGCATCGACAGCAGCCACGTCTCGTTCCTGCATTCCGGAGGACTCAAGACGGATCCGCTGTTCCGCGGGGCCAAGGGCAACAAGTACAACGAGGCCGACAAGAAGCCTGTGTTCGAAGTGGTCGAATCCGACGGCGGTCTGCACATCGGCGCCCGTCGCAATGCCGAGGACGGTCACTATTACTGGCGCGTCACGCCCTGGATCATGCCGTCCTTCACGATGGTCCCGCCGCGCGGCGATCATCCGATGCATGGCCATTTCTGGATCCCGATCGACGATCACAACTGCTGGGCCTGGTCCTTCGACTACCACCCGACCCGCGCGCTTTCCCCGGACGAGCGGAAGGCGATGGAGGACGGCTACGGCGTTCACAACCAGTACGAAGCCCCCGGCAGCTTCCGCCCACGTCAGAACAAGGACAACGACTATCTGATGGACCGCGAGGCGCAAAAGCGGGGCGACAGCTATTCCGGCGTCTGGGGAATCGCGATGCAGGACGCCAGCCTGCAGGAAAGCATGGGCCCCATCGTGGACCGGACCAAGGAAAATCTCGTGTCCACCGACAACGGGATCATCATGGCGAGGCACCGCTTGCGCAAGGCCGTCACGGCGCTGCGCGACAAGGGTGTCCAGCCACCGGGCCGCACGCCCGAGCATCAGCTTGTGCGCTCCGCCGCCCGGGTGCTGCCCCCCGAGGAGCCGTTCGGCGATGCGATGAAGGAAGACCTGACTGCGCGCCCCGGCGTCAAACAGACGTCGGTCTAGGGCATGCCGCACGATAGCGACGATCTCTTCGAGGCCGACAACGCGACACGGCCGGGCCGCGGACCCGTGGATCATCCCACGATGCTGGGCAGTTGCGCCCGCGCCGCAAGCGCGGACGAAGCGCGCTACCGTGTGGATTACCCCAACTCCCTGCGCCGCACGTCGCGCATCTTCGCGCTGGATCAGGCGGCAGCGGAGGCGATGTACGCGGTCACGGAAGACCCTTGGGACAACGCCCATTTTCTGACGGTCCTGCCCGGGCTGGCCGAAGACGGAAGTCTCCAGATCAGCAATCCCGAAGGCTCCGCCGTCGATTTGCTGTCTGAACTCGACGGGGCGGATGTGGTCGTTCTTCTGGCAACGAACGGCACCGGCGAAGCCGCCGCGAAGACGATCGCGCAGGAATGCCAGGTCCGCAATATCCTGTGCGCCGGGCTTGCCCTTGGCCGTGGAAATCCGCGGGATGGCCTCGACGCGGTGGTGAACTCGATGCGCAAGTCCACGCGCGTTCTGGTGGTCGCCCAGGACGACGATTACATCCCCGCGATGCTGTCGGCGCTGCGGGCATGACATGTCCACCCTCAAAAAGTCCAACTGGAGAAATCGAATGAGCACCAAGTTTCTGTCAGCCGCAACGCTGCTCGCACTGGCCGCCACACCGGCAGCGGCGCATCTTGATCCCGCGGCCCACGGCTCTTTTGCGGCGGGCTTGTCGCATCCGATGTTTGGCCTCGATCATGTTCTGGCCATGATCGCGGTCGGTCTTTGGGCCGTCCTGCTGGGCGGTCGCGCCCTTGTCGCGGTGCCGACGGCATTCGTCGCGACGATGATCGCCGGGTTCGGACTGTCTCTGGCGGGCGTGTCGTTGCCGCTGATGGAACCCGTCATCGTGGCCTCTGTCGTGGTATTCGGCCTTGTCGTGGCGACGGCGTTCCGGCTGCCGGTCGCAGCCGGGGCGACGCTGGTTGCGGTGTTTGCGCTGTTCCACGGCAATGCCCACGGCTCGGAATTGGGCGTCGCGACACCTTGGGGCTTTCTTGCGGGCTTCGCGATCGGGACGATGGGTCTGCATGCGGTCGGTCTTGCTGCGGGCATCGGATTGGCCCGGCTCGATCTCGACCGCGTCACGCGTGGCGTCGGCGCTGCGCTTGCACTGTCCGGACTCGGCATCGCCTTCGCGGGCTGACCCGAACAACGGTTGGGACGGCAAGCCCCGACCGACCCAGTCGGCCTGCCCTCCCGACCTGAAGGGATACCGAACCGGGTAAACGATCAGGGAGGCACAGATGTGTGGTGAAATCGACGAACAGGTGGTCATAGGCCAGGAGTTGCGTGCGCAGCTGACGGGACTGACCTCCGGGATGCGGTTGCCCCCCGCCAAGGCGGAGGGTGACGGTCCCACCAACCTCGCAGATGCGTCGGGACGCGCGGCCTATATGGACCGCATCTTCCGCGCGGGCCTCGCCCGTTCGCTCGAAGACATCGAACGCGCCTCCGAGGACGAAACCGTCGACGCCCTCGCCGCGCAGGCCATCGCACTGGCGCGTCTCGCGGGCTTCCTCGCCGGCCAACTGCCACCCGAAGCCGACCTGTTCCGCGCCCTTATCGACGCGGTCTCGGCCGGTCACGCCGAACCGCAGCAACGCGCAGCCGCGATCCGCCAGGCCCACGATCATCACCACGGGCACGGGCACGACCATGGGCACGACCACGATCACGATCATCACCACTGACGCGGGGATTGGGCCGTGGCCTCGTTTGACTTCTTCAAGGATCCCGACTGGCGGCGCGATGTCGTATCGAACGCGGTCGGCAAAAGCTTTTGGGGCTTTTTTGCCGCCGCAGCGGCCTTCGGCATTTTGTGCTGGTTGATCAAGGGGACCGACGACGTCGTCGACGCACTCTACCACGACCTCGGTCTGGTCGTCGATCTGATGCCGCGCGTCCTTGTCGCGCTCTCCATTGCTTCGCTGATCCTCGCCCTGTTGCCGCGTGACCGGATGTCCGCACTCCTCGGATCGGACTCCGGCCTCCGGGGTCTCGTGATCGCGACCATCGCAGGCACGATCACGCCCGGCGGGCCATCCTCGGCCTACGCCCTGCTGGCGGCGGCGGCCCTCTCGGGCGCGGACCGCGGCGCCCTCGTGACCTACATCACCGCCTGGGCGACGCTGGGCCTGCAACGCATCCTGATCTGGGACGTGCCCTTCATGGGCGCGGAATTTGCCCTGCTGCGCTTTGGCCTCTGCCTGCCGCTCCCGATCCTCGCCGGTCTGATCGCCCGCCGCCTTCCGCTCTCCCTTCGCATCAAGGGGCAGACCTCATGAGCATAGGCCTTCTGGTCCTGATCGGCTTGCTGGTCGTCCTTGTCGGGTTTGCCGCGAGGCAACGCCGCGATCCCGGTCCCATCGTGCAACGGTTCATCGAGCAATTCGCCATGCTCGTGCCGCGCATGTTGCTGGCGCTGGTCGCCGCCGGTTTCATCGCCAAACTGATCCCGCAGCAGGCGATCGCCAGCCTCCTGGGCGAGGATGCGGGCCTGATGGCCTTGCCGGTGGCGGTCGCGGCGGGCCTTATCATACCGGCTGGCCCGGTCATCGCCTTCGCCATCGCCGCCGTCTTTGCCAAGTCGGGTGCGTCGGTTCCGGCCCTGACCGCCTTCATCACGTCCTGGAGCATCTTCGCCAGCCACAGGATCCTGATCTATGAATTGCCGCTGCTCGGCGCATCCTTCACGCGCCTACGAATTCTCTCGACAATGGCCGTCCCGTTCCTGGCCGGTCTTCTGGCGATGCTGGTGGGACTGATCACGTCGTTCGGGCAGCCACTTCTGGCGCAGTAGCCGTCACTCGTCCGCGGGCGGGACCCAGAACTCCTCGAACCCTTCCGCAGGCTCCAACTGATCGAACCAGTCGAGTCCGATGGCCTTCATGATCCGGCTGTTGCACACGAGAACGCGCGCCTCGATGTCGGACGTATTGATCCGCTTGTGCGCAACGTAAGGCGGGACATAGATGAAGTCGCCGGGTCCCCAGTCATAGACCTTCGGTGTCGTCTCCCAGGTCCATTCGAACTCGACCTTGCATTCGAAATGCACGTCATAGTGCAGATCCTGGCCGGTCCCCTCGATCACAAAGGCAATCTCCTCGGAGAGGTGCCGGGACGTCCCGGTGGCCTTTCCTGCCGCGATCATCTGCATGTAGATGTCGATGCAGCATTCCTTCGTATCCATCCGCTCGTTTATGACGTGCTTGATGAGGCCGTCAGCGGATCGCTCCATGGGCATCTCGTCCCATTTCACGATGTTCGAACGGGTCTTGTATTCCGCCCTGAAGGCCTGTGACTGCTCCAGCGCCTCCTTGTAGAACGACACCTCCGGTCCTTTGGTCTTGGCCCGCTGACGCTCGATGGCGTCCACGAAAGTCGATGACTCAATGCTCATTGGGGCGGCTCCTCAAATGTTCTTGGGCGGCAGATAGTCCTCGTGGCCCGGCGCGGGTGTCTCCGGCGGGTATTCGACCATCTTCTGAAAGATCATGTGCATGAACAGGAACAACGGCTTGGCCTTCAGAACGAGGATGAGTCCCTCCTCGTCGGCATCGTTCAGATGCTGGTGGACGCAGGCGTTCTCGACGATCAGGGCATCCCCCGTTTCCCAGTCGATGCGCCGTCCGTCATGGATGTCGTGACCCTTGCCCTTCAGGACGAAGAACACCGCGGAATTCATATGGCCATGCGTCTGACCGTATCCCTTGGGCGAGAATACCTCCACATGCGCCTCGATCGCCTGCGCGATGCGGTTGGCCTGCGGGTTGACGGTCTTCTTGCCATAGTGCTGCGGACCACCGTGCCACTTCATGTCCACGGTCTTGTAGACGCGCGGCTGGGAATAGAGTTCTTCCTTAAGCTGGCCATAGGTGCCTTCCAGCGCGCGCACGAAGGTTCGTTTCTTGGTCCAGCGTTCCCAGACGACCTTGCCGCTGTTATGTCCCTCGCCCGCGCTCTCATTCGTCTCCGACATGATCCGCCCTCCCTTGTCGCAAAAAACGTATCTTGGCCGGACGGTTCCCGTCAATGGCACGGCGTTCCAGATGAGAGAACGGTGTGGCGCGGGCCGTCTTCGCACGGGACCGCCGACCTCTGGATGCATTGGAGGCGTTTCAGACGAGGCAAGACAGGCCACGACAGCGCCTAGCCGCCGAGGATTCCATCCAGATTCCCGATGATGGCGACAAGCAACGCCACGCCGCACATCAGCAATGCCAGCCAGAAAACGTACTGCATGATGAATGCCGATGTTCCGAAGCCGAGGGCAAGATACGAGAGCCGGTGCGGTTCGTGCCTATAAAGGCCGAGCCCGCCGAGCAACACCGCGCCCCCGGCAAGACACAGCGCCATCACCGTGACGAGATGACCATACTCCCGCGGCGCCGGCGTGCTTTCTGCCGCAGGTTCGCCGGAAAGGGCCCGTTTCGCAGACAGTCTGATCTCCGCCGCGATCTCGCCGATGACGGAGGCGCTGCTTTGCTCCGGAGGTGCGAAGAACGACGAAAGCTGAATGACGATCACGATGACCGCGGCCACCCCCATGAAAAAGCCGACCAATCCGAACTTCGCCGGTGTCTCATGGGCCATCTGGTGCATCGCGGGCTTCCTCGACTGTCCTGCGATACGCGATTAAACGATGTCTTGGGCGATTTTGCGGCAGGTCGAGGCGAGCACACCCTGCCGGGATACCCGTGCGCGAGGACCGTCCAACCGCGGCGTTGACGCGATAATGCATCATGTGTCCCGTTCACCCAGAACCGACATCATCGGCCGCCCGACCACCTTCTGGCCCAGATAGTCCGACTCCTGGCCATAAAGCAGCGCCTTGACCTGATCTGGCCCCAGCCGCTTCACCAACTGGTCCACCATTCCGAACAGCGGCAGCGACAGGCCGGCCTGCTGGCTCAGGTCGAGCACCACATCCATGTCTTTCTCGTGCCATGTGAAGCGGGTGCTGTCCCACCGCTCCAACGTCGTGTTGCGCGCCGGGCATTTCAGCAGCGTCTGTCGCATCGCCTGCGCATCGATCCCGCAGGCCTTTGCCAAGGACAGCGTCTCGTAATTCGCGACGCAGGCAGCCCAGTGCATCATGTTGTTGCAGGCCTTGCCCAATTGCCCCGTCCCGACCGGGCCCATGTGCTCCACGCTGCGGCTGTAGGCCATCAGGATCGGCGCGACCTTCGCCAGGTCGGCGTCCTCACCGCCGCAGAGCGACACGAGATCACCGTCGATCGCCCCCTTCAAACCGTAACAGACGGGCGCATCGACGAAACCGATGCCCCGCGCATCGCAGTCCTTCGCAAGCGCGATCATCGTTGCGGGATGGTTGGTCGAGGCCACCACGATGACGGCCCCTTCGCGTGGGCCCGCGTCCAGCAGGTGCCGCACAACGCCGCGTGACTGATCGTCCGTGCTCACGACGACGATCACGACATCGCTGGACCGGGCAAGCTCCGCCGCGTCTGCCGTCGCCTCGATGCCATCGACGGCGCAGGCGGCAAGCGCGTCGGTGTCGGTATCGAATGCCCTGACGTTGAACCCGGCCCGCGCGACATGACCCGCCATCGCCGCTCCCATCGCGCCGACGCCTACAAATCCCACATCCATCGTCATTCCTCCACC
>JBARXR010000203.1:0-2832 GCA_049647445.1 Jannaschia sp.
CCGTGCTGGCCCTCGGCCCGGAAGAACCGGACGATGCCCCGCCCGCCGAGGACTTCATCCGCGCCCTGAACTTTCCCGAGAACGAACGCGACACCGAGGGCTTTGCGGTGCTGCGGCGCGCATTGAAGCATCGCCAGACGGCGCAACTGGTCACGGCGGCGCAGGATGTTCTGACCTTGCTCAGCCAGGACGGCATCTTCATGGACGACCTGTCGCCACACCGCGCCGACGCCGCCGTCTGGCGGGCCTTCGCCGGCGGCATGCGGGGATCCGAGATTTCCGCCTTGGGCGGCATCCGCGACCGCTCCAGCCTCGCCTTGACCCTCGGTCGCATGAAGGACGATCCCGTTTTTCGCGACACCGTCCACCACTTCCTGCGCACGTTCGATCAGGTGTATTCGGGTTTTGCCTCCGGCGCGAGCGATCTGGAGCTTGTGCGCTTTGCCGAGACCCGGACGGCGCGGGCGTTCATGTTGACGGGCCGCGCCGCCGGGACATTCGACTGAGCGGGGCGCACGTCGTTCGCTAGCGCGCAGTAGCTGCGCGACCCCGGCCGATTTTCGTCCGCGCTTTCGGCACTACGTTGTTCGACATGACGGCGGAAAGTGTGTGCAGAGGAGACAGATTATGGGGCAACTGGTAGACGGCGTCTGGCACGACGACTGGTATGACACCGACACGTCGGGCGGCAAATTCGTGCGATCGACGGCCGGTTTCCGCAACTGGATCACCGCGGACGGCAGCCCGGGTCCGTCGGGCTCAGGCGGGTTCGCGGCCGAAGCCGGTCGATACCACCTCTATGTCTCGCTCGCCTGTCCGTGGGCGCACCGCACCTTGATCTTCCGCGCCCTCAAGGGACTTGAGGATCTGATCGATATCTCGGTCGTGCACCCCGACATGCTGGGGGACGGCTGGACGTTCAAGACAGACGAGAACGGCGCGACCAGCGACAGGCTGTTCGGCCTGCCGTTCCTGCGCGACGTCTATGTCCGGGCCAAACCCGACGTGTCGGGGCGCGTGACGGTCCCGGTCCTGTGGGACAAGCGGACCGGTCAGATCGTCTCGAACGAATCCGCCGAAATCATCCGGATGTTCAACTCGGCGTTCGACGGGCTGACCGGAAACACGCGCGATTTCTGCCCCGACGATCTGCTGCCGGAAATCGACCGCATAAACGAGCGTGTGTACGGCGCGATCAACAACGGCGTCTACAAGGCCGGGTTCGCCACGACGCAATCCGCCTACGACGAGGCTGTCGCCGAGTTGTTCGAGGCACTGGACTGGGTCGACGACAGTCTCGGCAAGCGGCGCTATCTTGCGGGCGACCGGCTGACGGAGGCGGACTGGCGGCTGTTCACGACGCTGATGCGGTTCGACGCCGTCTATCACCTGCACTTCAAGTGCAATCGCCGCCGCCTTGTCGATTATCCGAACCTCTGGCCCTATGCGCGCGAACTCTATCAGGTGCCCGGCGTCGCAGCGACCGTCGGGATGGACCATATCGTGCGGCACTACCACTACAGCCACGAGACGATAAATCCGAACCGCATCATTCCGATCAACCCGATCATCGACTGGACCACGCCACACGGGCGGGACCGTCTGAAGGCGGCGTGACCCGCTGCCGTCAGTATCCGCCCCGACCCGAACCGCCCGCCCCGGCATGATGCGACAGCAGGGCCACCATGTCCGGCTCGGACATCCCGTGGGCCACATGGGCATGAACGTTCGGAAAATGGTTGAAGATGGAGCCGTCCGAGAACATCGCCGTGTCGCTGACGAAGATCACCCGCGCGTCGGGGTGCCGGTAACTCGCGAAATCCGCCACGGCGAGCGGACTGCCATCCAGAAGGCCAAGGTCGATCAGCACGACCGCCGGTGTCAACTCGAACATCGCGGCGACGGCTTCGCTCTGGCTCCGGGCGGTTTCGGCGCGAAAGTCCCGCTCGGGCGCGCCGTCGCCCGGCACGGACAGGGAAAACCCGACGGACAGCACTATGGGTTTGTTGCTCATGATCTCAGATCCTCTCGGCACCACCTTACCCAGGACCTGCCTACCGATCTCTTGGTTAACGCGGGGTTAACGCTAGGGTCAAGCCAGACCGCTCGGCGGCTTTTCGCGGACGGTCTTTCGTGCCGCAGACAGGTTGCCCTCACCTTGGTGTTGTGGTCAGCAGAGCCACCGGACTCGAAGGAAAACCGCCATGACGACTGTCGTCACGATCTGTGACACCTGCAAGCGCGACGGCTGGAACGCCGCCAGCGGGGTCACCGACGGTGAGCGTCTTGCCGCCTTGATCGAGGATGCCGCCGACGGCGTCGACGGTGTTCGCACGCGGCGGCATTCGTGCCTCATGGGGTGTGCGGGGGCCTGCAACATCACCGTGCAGGGGCCCGGCAAGATGGCCTATACCCTCGGGCGCTTCGACCCCGAGCCGGAGGCCGCGCAGGGCATCGTCGACTATGCCGCCAAACACGCAGCGACGGACACGGGCGTGGTGCCGTTCCGCGAATGGCCCCCGGCGATCAAGGGGCATTTCGTGACCCGTCACCTGCCGCTCGACTGACATGAGCGGCCCGCGCGATCATGGCGGGGGCCTTGACGCCGCCCGCGCCAGATGGGGGGGCGAGGGCTGGATCGATCTGTCGACGGGCATCAACCCCGTGCCCTATCCCCTGCCGGATGTCCCGCCCGCCGACTGGACAGCGTTGCCCGACCGCCCGGCACAAGACGCGCTGACCGATGCCGCACGTCGGTTCTGGGGCGTGCCGCAGGGGGCGGCGGTTCTTGCAGGCCCCGGTGCATCGGCCCTGATCGCCGCGCTTCCGGCC
>JBARXR010000204.1:0-15305 GCA_049647445.1 Jannaschia sp.
GCCGAGATCGAGGCCGTGGAGCGGATATGCCGCTTTGCCGAGCACATTGGCACCCGCGTGATGCTGTTCCACATCTCCACCGCCGAAGCGGTCGCCGCCGTCCGCGCGGCACAGGCGCGCGGCGCGCCCGTGCTTGCCGAAACCTGTCCCCATTACCTCCTGATGGATGAGAGCGTGCTGGATCGCGCGGGCACCGAGGGTGCGAAATGGATGTGTTCTCCGCCGCAACGGACCCTCGACGACCAGCGGGCGCTTTGGGCCGGACTTAAGGACGGCACGCTCGACCTCGTGTCCTCGGACCACGCTCCGTACCGCTTCGATGTCAGCGGAAAACTTTCCGCCGGCCCTGCACCCCGGTTCGACCAGATCGCCAACGGCCTGCCGGGCCTCGAGACGCGGCTGCCGCTTCTGTTCGACGCGATGATGGCGCCGGGCGGGTTGGGGCCGGAGGCTTTCGCCGATCTTACCGCCACATCCCCTGCCCAGATCTACGGCCTGCGGGGCAAGGGCGCGATTGCCGAGGGTATGGACGCCGATCTGGTGATCTGGGATGCGGACCGGCTGGTGACGTATGGGCCAGACGACCTGCACGACAATGTCGGCTACAACCCCTGGGACGGGAAAGCCGTCAGGGGCTGGCCGGTCGAAGTCATCCTGCGCGGTCGAACGATCTGCCGGGACGGCGCCTTTTCCGGACGGGCTGGTGCGGGACAATGGATCGCGCGCCCGGACCCGGCAGACGCGGCATGACCGTCCGATGCAGCGGCCCGACGACCCGTGCATTACCCGGTCTGTCCTGGTGCCATCTGTCCGCCGCATCCCGTCGATCCCGCCCGCGCGACCCGGCACGCGTGATGAGCACGCGGGCGGACCCAAAGTCGGTCCTGCCGGGCGTCAGGGCTCGGGATGGCGACGGGCGCTTCGCCCGGACCGCGACCCGTGACGGGTCCGCCCGGTCGCAGATCACCCGGCCCGGACGCCATGCTGTCCGCGCCGTTGTTTTGCCTGAGCGAAAAGGCTGCCAAATCGAAATCGAAGCACGGAAGTCGGAGGGCGTATGACGCTTATCGTGATAAACCCCAACGCATCGCAACGCGTCACCGACGGGATCGACGCCGCTGTCGAACCGCTGCGCGCATTCGGAATGCGGGTCCGTTGCCTGACACTGGCGGAGGGCCCGCCGGGGATCGAAAGCCAGCGCCAGGCCGACCTGACCATCGCGCCGATGCTGGCGCTGGCGGCCGCCCAGGCGGATGCGACCGGATACGTCATCGCATGCTTTGGCGATCCCGGCCTTCACGCCCTGCGCGACCAGTCGGCTTTGCCGGTCGTCGGCATTCAGGAAGCAGCGGTGATGACGGCGCTGACGCTGGGCCAGCGGTTCGGGGTCATCGCGATCCTCTCCGCGTCGATCCCCCGACACCTGCGCGCGTTCGGTGCGATGGGGGTGCTGGACCGGCTTGCCGGCGACCGCGCGCTTGGCCTCGGCGTGGCGGATCTTGCCGACGCCGACCGCAGCCTCGCCGCCATGATCGCAACCGGCCACCGGTTGCGGGACACCGACGGCGCGGACGTGCTGGTCATGGGCTGTGCCGGAATGGCGCAGTTCCGCGCCACGCTGGAAGCCGAGACGGGCCTGCCCGTGGTGGAGCCTTGTCAGGTCGGCGTCGCGATGGCGCTTGGACAGATCGCCCTCGGGCTAAGCCACAGGACGTATTCCCATGCTTGACGAGACCGCGCGCGGCGTCTTCACCATCGCCGTCACCCCGTTCCTGCCGGACGGAGCCATCGACTGGGACAGCGTAGACCGGATGGTGGAATTCTATGTCGCGCAGGGGGCCAGTGGCCTGACGATCCTCGGCATGATGGGCGAGGCGGGGAAACTCTCGGCGCAGGAGTCGGTGGCCCTTGTCCGCCGTGTGACCGCACGCAGCCCTGTGCCGGTCGTCGTCGGCGTATCGGCCCCGGGCTTCGCGACCCTGCAAGCGCTGGCGGACGCTTCGATGGAGGCCGGTGCTGCGGGGGTAATGGTCGCACCGGCGGCATCGCTGCGCGGCGATGACCAGATCGCGGGCTATTTCGGCGGCGTGGCCGAGGTGCTGGGACCGGTGCCCTGGGTGCTGCAGGACTTTCCGCTGGCGACCGGGGTGGTCATGCCCGCTGGTGTCATCCTTCGGATTGTCGCGGATTGTCCGACCTGCGTGATGCTCAAGCACGAGGACTGGCCCGGTCTTGACAAGATCAGCGCCCTGCGCGCGGCGTCCGGCGCGGGGGCGCGGCGGATCGCGATCCTGTGCGGCAATGGCGGCCTCTATCTGCTGGAGGAAATGTTGCGGGGTGCCGATGGCGCGATGACCGGCTTCGCATATCCGGAGATGATGGCGCAGGTGATTGACGCGCTGCCGGACAGCGAGGCCCGCGCCCGCGATATCTTCGACGCTTACATGCCGATGGTGCGCTACGAGGCGCAGCCGGGCCTCGGCCTTGCGATCCGCAAGCATTCTCTGGCGCGTCGTGGTGTCATTGCCCATCCGACCCTGCGCAAACCGGGCGGTGGCCTGTCGGCGGCAACCGTTTCCGAGGTCGATGCGTTGGCCACGCGACAGGCGGCCCGGTTGCGCGACCTCGGGCTCTGACGATCAGAGCGGGCCGGTCTGGTGCAGCCGGACGCGCAAACCACCGTGGGCGATGGGCGCGCTTTCGGAGCGGAAGGGCAGGCCGGTTGCGCGGGCAAGCGATGCCTCCGACGTCACGATCCCCACACGCCAACCGGCGAACCGCGTGCGCAGAATCTCACCCAGGGCCCCGTGCAGCCCGTAGAGCGGTTTCTTGTCGCCGATCCGGCCGCCATAGGGCGGGTTCACGATCACGAGGCCGGGTGCGCCGTCTGGCACGGCCAGATCGCTGATGGCCCGCTTTTCGAACCGGCAGATGTCCGCCACGCCCGCCCGGTCCGCATTGGCCCGTGCCATGCCGAACACGCCCGCATCCCGGTCCGAGCCGTGAAACAACAGGTCGGGCGACGGAGCGGGGCGGGTGGCCTTCATCGCGGCCCAGGCGTTCGCATCGAAGGTCGCCATCTGTTCAAACGCGAATGCACGGGACCGCCCCGGCAGCAGGCCGGCCGAGATTTCCGCCGCTTCGATCACGAAGGTGCCGGAACCGCACATGGGGTCCAGCACCGGCTCCGACCCGGTGAACCCGCAGGCACGCAGAAGCATCGCGGCCATGGTCTCGCGCATCGGCGCGCGGCCCACGGCCTCCTTGTGACCGCGCTTGTGGAGCGCCTCGCCCGAGGTATCGACCGACAGTGTCACGAGGTTGTCGTCGATCCGCGCGCGGATGCAGATCGGGGCATCGGCGGAGACGGGGATGCCCAATTCTTCCGCAAGGGCCGTCTCGATCCGCTGCTGGGCCGCCCCGGCATGGTAGATCTTGGACTTGCGGTTCGTCGTCACCTCAACCCGGACGGGGACATCCCGGCGCAACACGTCGCCCCATGGAAACTTGCGTGCCCGCTTGTCCAGTTGCGCGAGGTGAAAGGCACGAAATGACCCGATCGTCGCCTGAACGCGGCCCGGGCCGCGCAACGTCAGGTTGGCGCGCCAGACATCCGGCCAGCCGCCCTGGAAGGTGACGCCGCCGGGGACGACCTGCGGATCGGGAAACCCGGCTGACCGCGCTTCGTCGGCGACTGCGGTTTCGAGGCCAGGCGGGGCCATCAGGAATATCTCGAAGCTGCTCATCGCATCCTGCCTCACGGGTTCCCGCGTCTGCGGCACGCGGCGACACACGAAAAAAAACGTGCAATTGCCGGTAACACTGGACATAGCCGTCACGCGACCCAATTCCGACGCTAGTCCGAGGAGAGATGAATGAGTGCCAATGACATGACGGACTTCCACCGCGCCCAACTGGCGGCGGTCACGGCCCGTGCCCGTGCCGAGGTCGAAGCCGGAGCGGAGTACGCGCGCGTGACGGGCAAGGAGATGCCTATGCCAGATCCGGACGATCCGTCACTCAAACTGTACCACAAGGGCGGATATTTCGCGATGCTGTTCTGCATCTGGTTCGCGATGCTCTCGCCGATCATCCTGATCCTGATGTACTGGGACTGAGGCGGCCAGACTGCGGAAACGGATATTCCCCGGAGCCGCGTCCGTCAGACTGCTTCACCCAAGGCCAGACCCGGGTAGAGCGGCTCATAGATCGGCTCCAGCGTCGCAGTGTCGAAGAGCGATGAAACCGAAGTCCCGTTCCAGATATTCAGGATGGCCTGCGTCAGCATTGGCGCGGTCGGCACGACGCGGATGTTGGCGCATTCCTTCACGGTCTTGGGTTGATGGATCGAGTCGGTGATGACGAGCGATTTCAAGGCCGAGTTGGTGATCCGTCCGACAGCCGGACCCGACAGCACGCCATGCGTGATGTAGGCATGGACTTCCGTCGCGCCCGCGCCGATCAGCACATCCGCCGCCTTGCACAGCGTCCCCGCCGTGTCGCAGATGTCGTCCACGATGATGACCTTCTTTCCTGACACGTCGCCGATCACGGTCATTTCCGAAACTTCGCCCACTTTCTCGCGTCGCTTGTCCACGATCGACAGGGGCGCGCCGATCCGCTGGGCCAGTTCGCGCGCGCGGGCCACGCCGCCCACATCCGGCGAAACGATGATGACGTCCTCCATCTGGCCCTTGAAGTGGTGCATGATGTCGAGCGCGAAAATCGGCGAGGCGTACAGATTGTCGACGGGGATGTCGAAGAACCCCTGGATCTGTGCGGCATGCAGGTCCATCGTCAGAACCCGCTCGATCCCCGAGTTCGCGATCAGGTTGGCCACCAGCTTGGCCGAAATCGGGGTGCGGGCCTTGGTGCGTCGATCCTGCCTCGCATAGCCGAAATACGGGATCACCGCGGTGATGCGGCTGGCCGAGGATCGGCGCAGCGCGTCGGAGATGATCAGCAGCTCCATAAGGTTGTCGTTGGCGGGATTCGATGTCGACTGGATGATGAACATGTCCTCGCCACGAACGTTCTCGAAAACCTCGACGAAGATTTCCCCGTCGTTGAACCGTTCTACGCGCGCATCCACAAGGCCGACCCGCATGCCCCGGTGCAGCGACATCCGTCGGGCAATCCCTTGCGCCAGCGGTCGGTTGGCGTTTCCGGAGATCAGCTTGGGATCGGGGCTGGGCATGGGCGCACCTTTCGAATCGTCGCCGGACTGGGTGACGAGGGGTTAGCACCCGGGGGGCCTGCGGGGGAAGCCGATGGCTGAAAGCGATGCCGGCGGTGCGGCGCATCTGCGTCTGCGATTGCCCCTTTGGACAGGTCCGTCTAGTCCAAGGGCCACCGAATGAGGATGATGCCATGCAGATCGACTATTATTTCGCCACAATCTCACCCTTCACCTACATGGCAGGCACGCGGCTGGAGGAGGTCGCCGCGCGCCACGGAGCGACGATTGCCTACAAGCCGCTGTCGATCATGGACCTGTTTGCGCGCACCGGGGGAACGGCCCCGAAGGACCGGCACGAAAACCGCCGGGAATACCGATTGCAGGACATGCGCCGGACGGCCGCGAAGCTGGGGCTGCCGATCAACCTTCAACCCGCGCACTGGCCGACGAACCCCGCGCCGTCCTCCTATGCCATCATCGCGGCGATCCGCGACGGGTCCGGCGATGTGGGTGCGCTGATCGCCGGTCTGACCCGGGCCTGCTGGGCGGAGGAGAAGAACATCGCCGAAGACGAGGTGATCGCAGATGTGCTCGAGGCAACGGGCTTTGACCGCGCGCTCGTCAACAAGGGCATGATGGAGGGGGCCGAAATCTATGCCCGCAATCTCGAAGAGGCCGTGGCCGCGGGTGCCTTCGGCTCACCGTTCTATGTCATCGGAGAGGAGCGCTTCTGGGGGCAGGACCGGATCGCGGACGTGGACACCTATCTCGCCAGCCAGTCCTGAGATTTGCGTCCTGTCCTTGCGCTTCACTGCGCCCTCGGTGCCGGAACCGGCTGGCGAAAGCTGGGTCTCGCGATGCCGGAGGTTCGGCTGATCGCGCCGGACCTGCCGGGACACGGCAGCGCGCCGGAGCCCGCCCCCGGCGTCGACTTCATGGATGCCGCGCTTGACCGCGTGCGCGCCGTCCTGCCGCAGGAGGCCATCGACGTCGTGGGTCACAGCTATGGCGGTGCGCTCGGCCTGCGCCTGCTGGCCGACTGCCCGAAGCGCGTCCGCAGCCTGACCGTGATCGAGCCCGTGATGTTCGCCGCCGCCCCTGTGGACCGTCTGGCGCGGCACTGGCGCCTGATGGACCCGTTCGATGAGGCACTGGCGCGCAATGACAGGGAGGCCGCGGCGAAGGTCTTCAACGGCCTGTGGGGCGATGGGACCGACTGGGAACGTCTTCCGCACGCCGCACGCACCCGGATTGCGGCCCGAATTCATCTGATCCCGCGAACCGTGCCGGGACTTGTCGATGACTGTCACCGCATCTTGCCGCGTCTGACGTCGGACGGACCGCCGGTGGTGTTTCTGTCCCGGATCGATCCGCCGGACATTGTCGCGGCGATACGCGAGGGATTGGCAAAGCGATTGCCGGACCTGACGCGCGTGGAAAAAGGGCCGGGACACATGCTGCCGCTGACGCATCCCGCCGAAGTGGCGAGTGTGCTGCGCCGTATCCGGCAAGGTTGGCGCAAGAAATCTGCCTAGGGCAGACAGGGTGGCGGTGAACCGTGGCAACCGTCGGAACATGTATTCCCGAGGACCTGTATATACAGGTGGGCGCCAGATAACGCGACCAGGGCCGCGACAGAGCCAGCTCCCTCGGAATTGCTTAAGGCCACTGGAATTATGTCCCTTGCGACGAGAAGCACAGAAGCACCGCCATCGGTTGAGATAGGCCCGCGCGGGCGCGCTGGCAAGGGCCCGCACCCGATTTGGGGCTGGACGAATGTTTTCAGTTTGTTCATGTTTTCCGGATGACGCTTTCCGAGCCCCCGGCCATCCCGGCCCTTGCCCCCGGACAGATACTGGCGCGCGGTGTGTGCCGTCATCTGCGGGACCATGACTTCGCCTGCGTGGAGGAATTCATGCCGGAACGCGGCAAGCGTCTCGACGTGATGGCGCTGGGGCCGAAAGGGGAATTCTGGGTGGTGGAGTGCAAGTCGAGCCGGACGGACTTTGCGTCCGATGGCAAGTGGCAGGGCTATCTCGAATGGTCGGACCGGTTCTTCTGGGCCGTCGACATGGCGTTTCCGACCGATCTTCTGCCCCCGGAAACGGGTCTGATCATCGCCGACGGGTTTGATGCGGAAGTCGTGCGGATGCCCGAGGCAACGCCCCTTCCGGGCGCGCGGCGCAAGGCCATGATGCTGCGGTTCGCCCGCTGTGCCGCGCTCCGCCTGCACCGGGCGCGCGATCCCATGATCGCTGGCTAGAGGACGCGCGCCACGGCCCGTTCGGGGGTCGCTTCGCTGCGGCTTGCGGCGAAGGCCGCCCCAGCCCTGTCCCCCGCGACATAGACCGCGCACGTCGAGAAGGGGCCGGAGCCTGAATGCCCCGCAACCGGCCCGGTGCGATCCATGCTGCCGATCATCAGCCCCAGACCGTAGCCGGTCGTCCGCCATGGTCGGCCTGGGATCGGCCCCCCGATGGGCCTGAAATCCGTCAGTTGGGCCTTGGTCTCGTTCGTCAACAGATCCCCCCGCAGGATCGCCTGGACCATCCTCGCGGCCTCTGACGGCGGCCCGATCAGGCAGCCGTGATAGACCCAGTCGAAGGCGGACCCACGGCCCGCCGGCAGGTGAGACAGCTCCACGACACCGGCGGCCAGCTAGGTTCCGCAAGAAGATATCCGAGGTTCGAATAGGCCGAATAGACCCACGGCAAGGCGCGTCCGACGGTCCCGCCGACCCGCTCGATAAGCTCGGTGGACGACCAGGCGGCGCTGCGGGCGGCGACGGCCTCGTGGTAGTCCGGCAAGGCCGGATAGCAGCCGAGACCCGATGTATGTCCCGGCAGATGGCGCAAGGTATAGGGCCGGTTCGGAAGTGTCGCGTCCAGATTGATCCGGTCCTGCGCGGACAGCCGGAGGGCACAGGCCGCAATCGCCGTTTTCGTCACACTCCACCAGGGCGAGGGTCGCGGGTCGCCCACGCGACGACCGCAGACCGCAAGCGCCGCCGTCAGCCGCGGACCTTTTCCGCCATCGCGGCCGCGGCGCGGATTTCCTCGGCGATTTCCATCGCCTCGTCCGGTTCGAAATCCATCGAGACCTCGACCCCACCGGATTCGATGAACAGGCGCACCATGCCAAGATCGGTCGGACCGATCTGCAGGTTCGCTTCGGCGTCGGATTCGTCGTTTATGCCCATGCGGAGTGACTAGACCCGCCCCATCAAACGCGCAAGGCTGCCGACATGGACAACCTGACGTTCCGCGATCTCGCCACGGGCGACCCCGGCTGGGTGATCCAGCGCCATGGCGAACTGTATCTTGCCGACGAAGGCTACGACCTGTCGTTCGAGGGGCTTGTCGCCGGTATCGTGTCGGAGTTCATCGCGAACCGTGGTCCGCAGGAACGGGCCTGGATCGCGGTCGATACGACCGGCACACGGCAAGGCTGCGTCTTCTGCGTGCGGCCCGATGCGACCGCTGCGAAATTGCGGATGTTCCTGGTGGAACCGGCCATGCGGGGCACCGGGCTTGCACAGGCTCTACTGGATCGCGTGATCGCCCATGCGCGCACGACCGGGGCCGGAAAGCTGGTGCTCTGGACGCATGAAAGCCATCGCGCTGCAGGGCGCCTCTATGCACGCAACGGGTTTGCGCTTGTCGATGAGAAGCCAGTTATGGCCTTCGGCCAACCGACGGTCGAACAGAACTGGGAACTGGTCCTTTAGGCGGGCAGGTCAGACTTGCACCCCGGCGAGGGCTTCGCTAAATCGGCCCCCAGTGCCGCCGTAGCTCAGTTGGTTAGAGCGCCTGATTGTGGATCAGGAGGTCCCCCGTTCGAGCCGGGGCGGTGGTACCAAACCTTCCCGGGCACAACCTCATCAGAAGACCTCGATATCTGCCGCGGTCACCAGTGCGTTCTGATCGAACGTCGCGAAGAGCTCTTTTTGCGCGCTGCCGGTTCCGTCTTGGTCGAACCACATCTGCCCGGACGCACGGTCGAAGATGATCCTGTCCGCCGCATCCTGCGCCTCCGACCCGGCGACGAACACCTCGGCATCCAGTACGCCCTTCGCGAGCCCCGTGAAGATCGATCCCTTCAATTTCAGCGCGTCACCCTCCGATGTCTCGGTGGCATTGAAGTCCAGGATGCGGTCCACGTTGTCCGCTCCGAGGGCGCGGTCGAAAACGAAGGTGTCCGCCCCCTCGAACCCGCGCAGCACGTCGTTCCCCTCACGCCCGATCAGCAGGTTTTCGAACGCATTCCCGAATATCAGGTTGTCCAGATCGTTGCCGATCGCGTTCATGTTGACGCCGATGCCGTCACTGTCGCGCACGTCAAGAAGGTAGAGCCGCTCCACGTTCTCGGTCAGCGCGTAGGAGCGGAAGGCACGCACCGAGTCCACCCCCTCGTCCACAGCCTCGACGACCAGATCGCCCGGCGCCCGCACGAGGTAGGTATCGTTGCCTTCGCCGCCGATCATGGTGTCGTTCTGCTTGCGGCCGTCGAGGATGTTGTTCCCGGCGTTCCCGATGAGGACCTGCGCCAGCCCGTTTCCCATCGCGATGCGGGCCTCACCGACCAGTTCGACCTCCTCGATGTGCTGGCGTCCGGTTCTGAAATCGACGGAGGAGACGACCTTGTCGTCGCCGCTCCACTTGCGGCTTTCCACCACGACATCCCCCGCGTCATCGACGTAATAGAGGTCCGATCCCTGTCCCCCGATCATGAGGTCGGCCCCTTCGCCGCCGTCGAGCGTATCATCCCCTTCCCGGGCCCAGAGCTTGTCGATGTCGCTTCCGCCCATCATTCTGGTTCCCAGCGACGCGGCCGCCGTCAGAAGGTCCGCACCGGCACCGCCGTAGAGTTCCTGCTCGCCGACGCCTTCGAGCGTATCATCGCCAAGGCCGCCGAACAGGAAGTCGCCCGTTCCGCCGCGCAGCACGTCGTCCCCGTCCATCCCGTAAATGGCGTCGATGCGGTCGTTGATCACCGTCAATGTGTCGTCTTCGGCCTCGCCGACCGTACTCCAGTCGAACAGGCTTGCCCGGCCCTGGAGGTTTTCAAGGAACTGGATCATCTCACCATAGCCGTCGAGGAACTTATCCACGAGACCCGTCAGGGTCGTGACGACCCCGTCGATGATCGCATCGAGGGAGTTGATGGCCGAGAACAGCGGGTTCAACGGCGCCAGCATCTTGGCCTCCAGTGCGTCGATGGCCCCGAACAGGTTGATCCCGACCGCCGACAGCGCGTCGAGGACCAGGTTCTCGACGAAGTCCTGAACGATGCCGATCGCATTGCCGATCGTCGCCATGATGTCGGCGGGGTTCACGGTGACCGCGGGCGTATTGATTGCCGGTGTTATCGTGACCGGGGGAACCCAGGTGCGCGGGAACGGCCAGATCGCAGGGATCCAGAAGCCGGGCGTCACGACCGCCGGAATCGAAACGGCGGGGACCACGGTATAATTCTGGTTGAGGATGCCATCGAGATAGTTTGTCGCGTCCTTGATCGGCCCGAACGCCGCTCCGATGACGTCTCCGGCGTCCTCGAGGGCCGTCAGATCCGGGAGGGACCCGGACACCTGCCCGACCGCGGCCGTCATTGCCTGGATGCCGGCGTCAAGCTCCGCCAGAAGATCGGGGTCCCACCCGGCAAGCGCATCGACGCGATCGTCGATCAGACCCGCGAGCTTCGTGCCGTCGAGGTCGAGGTCGCCGAGGGCTTCGACGATGCGCAGGGCTTCGACGCGCTGCTGGGAGACGATCGCATCAAGACCTAGCTCGATCTGGATCACGCCGGTGGCCGCTTCCGCAGGTCCGTTGATGATCGTGTTGGCACGGCCGAACCAGAGTTCGAACGGTTCGAACACGTTGTTGAAAGGCGTCAGTTTCTCATCCCAGTCCCAGGCCGTGTCCGCTCGCGCCGCAATCTGGTCGACGGTGCGACCGGTGATCTGGTCGAACTTCTTGATCGCCGCGCCAACACCGTACGGCACCAGCTTGAGCGGATCGAGAACGGCCTTGGGAATGGTCAGCGGATCGGCGATCCCGTCGAGCGTTCCGGCGACGATCCGGGGGGTCGTGGTGATCTGGCGGAGTCCGTTGAATGCGAACGACGCATAGCCGGAAATATCGGCCACAAGATCGATGTCATCAGCGAACGGCACGGTCACCCGTGCCAGGTCATTGGCGGTCGTCATAAGAAATCCCCGATACCGAAAAAAATCCGAGCAGCAGGGTTACCCTACGGCACCATGCCTGTTTCCGGTATCAGGGGAATCCCTGAAATCCGCCGGGCCGCGCCGCGCTATTGCAAATCGCCGAATGCCTTCTGCATCCGTTCGACCGCTTCGATGACGCGCGCGCGGGGTGTGGCGATGTTGAAGCGCAGGAAGGTTTCGCCGCCCTTGCCGAACGTCGGCCCGTGGTTGACGGCGATCTTCGCGTCCTGCTCTACCCGGCGCGTGAAGTCCTCGCGCGGCATGCCCGTGTCCTCGAAGCCGACCCAGGACAGATACGTGGCCTCCAGCGGGACCGATTTCAGCCCGGGGATCGCGTTGATGCCCTCGTCGAACACGCGGCGATTGCCGTCGAGGTAGAGCATCAGGTCATCGACCCAGGCCGCGCCCTCCGGCGAATAGGCTGCCGTGGCCATGAACAGACCGAAGGAATTCGGCGACAGGCCAAGGGCAAGCATCCGCGACCCGAACTGCGTCCTGAGCGTCTCGTCCTGGACGATCACGTTGCCGGAATGGCTCCCGGCGATGTTGAAGGTCTTGGTGGTGGCCGTCATCATCACCAGCCGGTCTTCGATCCCGGGAAGGGTCGCCATCGGAATGTGCGTGTGGCCCGGATAGACCAGATCGTGATGGATCTCGTCGGACACGAGGATCAGGTCGTGTCGCCTCGCGAAGGCCGCGAAGCCCTCCAGTTCCGCCTGCGACCAGACCCGGCCGTTCGGGTTGTGCGGTGAACACAGGATCATCATCTTCGCCCCCGCACCATCCATCTGTGCGTCCCACGCGTCGAAGTCCGGGGTGTAGGTCTCGCCATCGAAGCTCAGTTCGCATTCCACCACGCGTCGGCCATTGGCTTTGATGACCTTGGCGAAGGCGTGGTAGACCGGCGTGAACAGCACCACGCCGTCGCCGGGCGCGGTCCACGTATCCACGCACATCGCCGTGCCGTTCACCAGGCCGTGCGTCGTGAAGATGGCCGCCGTGTCGATGTCCCAGCCATGGCGCGTCTTCATCCACCACTGTATCGCCTCGCGGTAGGGACCGTCGTTGCCGAAATAGCCCATCACGCCGTGATCGACCTGCGACTGAACCGCGTTCAGCACGCACGGCGGCGGGCGGAAATCCATGTCTGCCACCCACATCGCCAGCCCTTCTTCGGCGGGCACGCCATAGATCGCTTCCATGCCGTCCCACTTGACGCAATGGGTTCCACGGCGGTCGATGATCTGGTCGAAGCGGGGATCTGCGTTCATGGCGGCTGGTTCCTCTCGGGGTGGGATCGCGAAGGTGTCGCATCGCCCCGTCGCGGGTGCAACCCACCGGCGCGGTTGCAGGCCGTCCAGATCGGTTGCGCGCGGCCCGCCCGCGCATTATCTGGCCCCCATGAAACGCCCGATCCTGCTGCATCCCGACCCGCGCCTCAAGAAGGTCGCCGCCCCGGTGTCCGATCTTTCGGACGCGCTGCGGCTGCTTGCGGATGACATGCTGTCCACGATGTACGACGCACCGGGCATCGGCCTCGCCGCGCCGCAGGTGGGCGAGGGGGTCCGACTGATCGTTCTGGACTGCATCAAGGAAGAGGGCGAAAAGCCCAGACCCCTGATCATGTTCAATCCCGAGATCGTGGCTGCAAGCGATGATGAATCGACCTACGAAGAGGGCTGCCTGTCGATCCCCGACCTCTACGGGGAGGTCACGCGCCCGGCCGAGGTCACCGTCCGCTGGATCGATCGCGACGGGCGTGAAAAGTCCGAGGATATGGCCGGTCTCTGGGCCACCTGCGTCCAGCATGAGATCGACCACCTGGAGGGCAAGCTCTTCATCGACTATCTCAAACCCCTGCGTCGCCAGATGATCACCCGCAAGATGGTCAAGCTCAAGCGAGAGATGGCGCGTGGCTGACGGCTTCGTGCCGCGCACCCGCGCGCGCCTGCCGGACGGAGAACTCTGGGGCGTACCGGTCAAGATGCACTGGATCGACGCACGGGGGCAGGCCGCACCGCCGGCAGAGCTGCTTTCGGATGCGTGGCGCGCCGTGTCCGATATCCTGCCCGATGCCATGGCGACCGAAGGCGGATCGGAAGGGGCGGCGTTCTGTGTCCTGCATCGCGGCGATCATGGCATCTGGCTCCTGATGGACTGGTGGGCGCACGGTGATATCCTGTGCCAGCGCCTCGCCCGCGCGTCCCTGGGCGACACCCTCTTCGAACCGGTCACGGACCGCCCCCTGCTGGCCTGCGTCTGGGAACTGGAGGTGATCGAGGCGGAGCGCCGGGCCTTCATCGCCCACATGATGCGGGCTGCCCCCGACCGTGCCGGCTGGCTCGGCGCCTGAAAATATCGAAGGACCTCCCATGATCCTGCCCATCGTCCTGCATCCCGATCCCGTCCTGCGGATCGTCTGCACCCCCGTCGCGGGGGCCGTCACCGACCTGGCCCGGGATATGCTCGACACGATGTACGCGGCCCCCGGTCGCGGTCTGGCCGCCCCGCAGGTCGGCGTGACCGAACGCCTCTTCGTGATGGATTGCAGTTGGAAGGAGGGCCTGCCCGATCCCCGCGTCTTCGTGAACCCCGAGATCGTGGCGCGGGACGGCAGGCAGGTGAACGAGGAGGGCTGCCTCTCGATCCCCGACATGCCGCGCCGCGTGGCCCGCGCGGCCACCGTTACCCTCGCGTTCGACGGCAAGGACGGGCGCCGGCAGGAGACCTTCGAGGGTTTCGCCGCGGCCTGCGCCCAGCACGAGATGGACCATCTCGACGGCGTCCTGATCGTCGATCATCCCGTGGCGCCCTGAGCCTGTCGGCCACGTGCTCTCTGGACGCCGGGCACCCCTTGGGGCACCTAGGACGCGATGACACACCGTCCGTTCCTGATGTGGCCCGACCCGCGCCTGACGATCCCCGCCGCGCCAGTCGATGGGATCACGGACCAGGTGCGCGCCATCTGGGCCGAGATGCTGGAGGCGATGCGCGCGATGCCCGGTGTCGGCCTCGCCGCCCCCCAATTGGGCATCCCCCTGCGGCTTGCCATCGTCGACGCGGACGACGGGCAGGGGGTCACCTATCTGGCGAACCCCGCGATCCTGCACGCCTCCGCCCAGCTTCGGACCCATGTCGAGGCCTCGCCGAACCTGCCTGGCGTTTCGGCGAAGGTCGCGCGTCCCCGCGCCGTCACCGTCGGTTTCAGCGATGAGACGGGGGCAGCGCGGGAGGAGGACTTTGTCCTTTTGCGCGCAACGTCCGTCCAGCATCAGATCGACCATCTGGACGGCAAGCTCTACATCCACCGCCTGTCGAAGCTGAAGCGCGACATGCTGCTCAAGAAGGCGCGTCGTCTTGGCTGACCGGGCCGGACCGAAAGGGGCCTGACATGCGTGTCGTCTTCATGGGAACGCCGGAGTTTTCCGTGCCTGTGCTTGGTGCACTGGCCGCTGACCATGACATCGTCTGCGTCTATTGCCAGCCCCCGAGACCTGCCGGACGCGGCAAGAAACTGCGCCCTTCGCCGGTCCAGACCCGGGCCGAAGCCCTCGGCCTTTCCGTCCGCCATCCGCGCAGCCTGCGCGACCCCGCCGTGCAGGCCGAATTCAGCGCCCTGGAGGCGGACGTCGCCGTCGTGGTCGCCTACGGCCTGATCCTGCCGCAGGTCGTTCTCGATGCGCCGCGCCTCGGATGCGTGAACATCCATGCCTCTCTGCTGCCGCGCTGGCGCGGGGCCGCGCCCATTCACCGCGCGATCATGGCGGGCGACGCGCGCACCGGGGTCTGCATCATGCAGATGGAGGCGGGCCTCGACACCGGCCCCGTCCTGATGCGGGAGGCGACCGACATCGGACCGTCAGATACCACGGGCGACCTGCATGACCGCCTGTCCGAGAT
>JBARXR010000205.1:0-4142 GCA_049647445.1 Jannaschia sp.
ATCCTGGCCCGACCGGCTTGCCGTGCCGAAGCCCAGGCGCCCGACCAACCGGAAGAGCGCGACGGCATAGGTCACGGCCCAGACCCGCGCGGCCAGCATCGCCGGCGTGAAGAGCAACGTCAGAACCGTCGCCACCCCCAGGCCCCAGACCACGGCCGTCGCCAGCTGGATCCACCAAAGCGACGTGGGCGAGCCGATGGAATACCCCCCGCCGATGAAGTTGAACGACAGGCCGAACATCATCGGAGCCAGCCCCGCCATCGTCGTCAGCGTGGTCAGCAGGACGGGGCGGATGCGGTCCTCTGCCGTCCGGGTGATCGCCTCGATCTTGGGCATGTAGCCGCTGTATTCCTGATAGGTGTCGATCAGGACGATGTTGTTGTTCACCACGATCCCGGCCAGCGCGACAATGCCGGTGCCTGTCATGATGATCGAGAACGCCTGGTCCATCACCAGCATCCCGATCAATACGCCCGTCGTCGACAGGACCACCGCCAGAAGGACGAGCACCGAATTGTAGACAGAGTTGAACTGCGCCAGCAGGATCACGAACATCAGGCCCAACGCGCCGATGAACGCCTGGCCAAGGAACGCCTGGCTTTCGGCCTGTTCCTCCTGGTCGCCGGTCCATTCCCATTGCACGCTGGCAGGCAGCAGGTCGCCGTTGTTGAGCGCCTCGGTCAGAACGCCGATCCGCTCGTTGGCGTTGACGGGCACGACCGTCAGATCGCTGCCCTCCGCCTCTGCGGCGGGGACCACGTCCCGGACCGTCCCGTCCGCATCCACCAGCTTGACGAGACCGGTCGCGACATCCGCCTTGACGTCGAAGAACCGCTCGCCGTCGATCCGGTCGATCTGGGCAAGCTGCGGCACCGCCTTGCGGGTGATGAAGTTCGCCAGCGGCACAAGACCGTCGGCGGTGCGCACCTTGAGCGTGTCGAGGGTCGAGAGCACGCGGTCCTCTTCGGGCAGGCGGACGCGGATTTCGATCTCGTCGTCCGACGTATCCACCCGCATCGTGTCGAGCAGGATGCCGCGCGTGACCAGTTGGACCATCGCGCCCACGGTGGCGACGTCGGCGCCGAAACGACCGGCCTTCTCGACGTCCACGTCGATCTCCCAATCGATGCCGGGCAGGGGCAGGGTGTCCTCGAGGTCGATCAGGCCGGGTGTCTCGGCAAACAGCGCCGCCATGTCCGCGGTGGCCTGCTGAAGCTCCAGCCAGTTTTCGCCCTTGATCCGCAGGTGCAGGGGCTTGCCCTGCGCGGGTCCGCGATCGTTGGCCGACAGATCGACCTTGATGCCCGGCAGGGTGCGCAGGCGGGTCAGCAGATCGGCGGCAATCGCATCGCCGTCATAGGCCGGATCGACGACCCGTGTGTTCACCGTAAAGCCCGCCACTGTGAACCAGGGTTCGGACACGGTGGGGCGATCCTCCCACGGGACCATCTCGATCTGGATCTGGCCGATGGTGTCGCTGGCGCCGCCTGCCGCACCGGGCCCGCCGGAGTTCAAGCCGCCGTCACCCGCGAAGGCGAAGGCCGACTGGATGCCGGGGGTTTCCAGCACCAGCCGCTCAGCGCGCCGCAGAAGCATGTCCTTTTCGTTCAGCGACAGGTTGCCCCGTGCGCGGACGTAAATGTTGGCCTGCTCCAGCTCGCTCTCGACGAAGAACTCCACGCCTTTGTTGTTTGCCGCGAAATACGTGAACGTGGTCACGACGGCAAACCCCACCAGACCGATGGCGACGACCGGACCGATCGGGTTGCCGACGATCGCATGGATGAACCAGCCGAACGGGCTGCGCCGATAGCCTGACCTGATCTTTCGCGCCGTGCGCTGCCAGGTCACCGCGCCCAGTCCCGCCGACAACAGCATCGCCGAAACCACGAACAGCAGTGCGCCGGGAATCGCGGCGGTCAGGCTGCCCAGCGGCGCATCCGGAAACAGCAGTTGCGGGTTCAGTGTGGACAGGATCGCGACCACCATGAGCCAGGCGGCACCGACCGTCAGGATCAAGCGGACGACCCACGGCAGGTGAGCGCGCAGCCAGTCGGACGTGCGTTCGATCATGCGGCTGACCCGGCCCGACACGCCGCCCAGCACGGGCAGATAGACCAGTGCCACGACGAGCGACGCCGACAGCACGAAAATCAACGTGACCGGCAGCATCCCCATGAACTCCCCCGGCACGCCCGGCCAGAACAGCATCGGCAGGAAGGCGCACAGCGTCGTCGCCGTCGAGGAGACGACCGGCCAGAACATCCTCTTGGCGGCTTCGGTGAAGGCGTGCATCGGCCCGCTGCCTTCGGAAATGCGCTTGTCGGCGTATTCCACGACCACGATCGCGCCGTCGACCAGCATGCCCACTGCGAGGATCAGGCCGAACATCACGATGTTGGAAATCGTGAGGCCCAGCGCCCCCATCAGCGCGAATGACAAAAGGAACGACGTCGGGATCGCGAACCCGACAAGGAGGGCCGACCGTGTGCCCAGAGCGGCCAGGACAACGATCATCACCAGCGCGATCGCCGTCAGAACCGATCCTTCAAGCTGGCCGACCATCGACCGGACCTGCCGGGACTGGTCCAGCGTCACCTCGACCTTTACCGCCTGCTGCAATTCGTCCGGCCAGCTCGCCACTTCGTTCGCGACGACCGTCCGCACCTCGGCGGCGGTGTCGATGATGTTGAACCCCTTGCGCTTGACCACCTGCAGCGCGACCGTCGTGTCGCCGTTGTAGCGCGCGGTGCCCTCGCGGTCCTCGAACGTCAGGTTGATCTGCGCGAGGTCGCCCAGCGTGACGACGCGGTCGCCGTTGGTCTTGATGGGCAGGGCATAGACGTCCTGCACGGTCTCGAAACTGCCGGGGATCTTGACCGGAAAGGCGCCCGAAGCGGTCTCGACGGCACCGGTCGCGATCAGCAGGTTGTTCTGCGTGACGGCCTGCGACAATTCCCCGGCGGTGACGTTGTAGGCCTCCAGCGCCAGCGGGTCGATGATCACCTCGACCATCTCGTCGCGGTGCCCGGCAAGGCCCGCCTCGAGGATGGCGGGCATCCCCTCCAGACTGGTCTGCATCTCGTTCGCCAGCCGCAGCAGCGTACGCTCCGGGGCCTGCCCGGACAGAGAGATGATCAGGATCGGGAACTCGGAAAAGTTGATCTCGTCGATGGCATACTGATCCGCGCCCACCGGGAAATCCGCTTCGGCGTTGTTCATCTTGTCGCGCACGTCGGCGATCGTCGCGGCCTTGTCCCAGCCGAACTCGAACTCGAGAAACACACCCGCGAACCCTTCGGCCGCGGTCGCCGTCATGGATTTCAGGCCGTCCACTTCCTTCAGCTCGGTCTCCATCGGTTTGACCAGCAGCTTTTCGGCATCGGACGCGGAGATGCCGGGGAAGGGCACGTTGACGAATATGCCGGGGATGTCGATGTCCGGCTCGCCCTCCTTGGGAAGCGAGATATAGGCCACCGTGCCCGCGATCACCGACAGGATCACGAAGGCAAGGACCATGCGGGCGCGGTCGGCGGCCCAGTCGATCAATCCGGTCATTGTGTTGCCTCCGCACCGGACCGCATCTGCTCCGGCGTTTCATAGGTTGCGCGGACCGGAACGCCTTCGGTCACGTATTCCTGTCCCACGACGATCACGTCCACCTTGTCGGGCAGGCCGGTCAGCAGCACGCCCTCCGGCGTATCCCGGACCAGAGTGACGGGGGCGAAGCCGGTCACCCCATCCTCCACGATCCGGACCCCAAGCGCGCCCTGATCGTTCAGCGTCATCGCGGACGCGGGGATCAGGTGCGCGCGCGTGGCGGGCGTCCGTATCACGATCTCGGCGGTCTGTCCGTCCCGGATCGCAAGGTCGCTGTTCGAAACCGTCACTTCGACGCGGAACGTCCGGGTCATCTCGTCGGCGGCCCGGCTGAGGAACGTGACCTTGCCCGCAACCTCACCGCCGGAGGCGAGCCGCGCCCCGGCGTCGGCCCCGACCGACACCCTGTCGACCTGCGCCTCGGGCAGAAAACCCACCAGCTTCATCGGGTCGAGCTGCACGACCGTCGCGCAGGCGTCGCCCGCCTGAAGCAGCGCACCGAGTTCCGCCGTATCCGTCTCCAGCAGGCCCGCGAACGGCGC
>JBARXR010000206.1:0-1890 GCA_049647445.1 Jannaschia sp.
GGTCCGGCCGGTCGCGGCGGATCGCCATCGCGACGCGGCGCAATGCCCGGCCCGCCACCCGCGCGGTCCGCAGCGCGGCCCAGACCGAACCGGTGGCCTGCCAGCCGAAGGCGATGCCCTGACCGTCGAGGCGCTGGCCGGTGCCCATGTGCATCCCGCGCACGAGGCTGCGGGCTTTCCAATGCCGTGCGGGATTGGCGCGCGCCGCGAGCAGACCGTCGTGGGGCGAGCGGTCGGCATCGAAGGGGTTGTGGCGCATTCCGTGGGTGAAGATCACGATCGTCGCCCCGTGCGGCACGGGGGCGAGATGGTCGAGCAAGGCGTTTGCGAAGGGCGCGCCGCAGGCCGCGTGCGGCTCCGGCCCATGGGCATCGATCCTGAGCAGAGCCATTCGGGGCCTCCTGTCACGGTGCGGGTTGAGTATGATTGCGGCGGACGACATAGATGTGACGGGATCATCAAGATTTTGTGTCTCTCGGCCCCATGTGCACAACCGTCCTGCCGCTTGACGCCCGGACCTGCGGCGGCTAACCCGGCGGCGAGGGGATTTGTACCGGATTGCGGCCCTCTGGACGGGGCGATCCGTCCGCTTCAAAACCGCTAAAGAGGCTCGGGCAACCCTAGTGGTCCCCAATTGCTTTCCGACAGGTGCGTTCTGCTTCGGCCCGAAGGAGGCCCGTGATGAAAGACACCCAGAAACCTGCCCGCGCTCCGCGCACCCTTGCCGTCCACGCGGGCACCCGCCGCTCACAATACGGCGAAGTCTCCGAGGCGATGTTCCTGACGCAGGGCTTCGTCTACGACAGCGCCGAAGCGGCGGAAGCGCGCTTTCTCGAGTCGTCGCGCGAGGAGTTCATCTACGCCCGCTACGGAAATCCGACGGTCGCGATGTTCGAGGACCGGATCGCCGCACTCGAAGGCACGGAGGATGCTTTCGCCACGGCGTCCGGCATGGCCGCGGTGAATGGCGCGCTGGTCTCCATCCTGTCTGCGGGAGACCACGTCGTCGCGGCCCGCGCGCTTTTCGGGTCATGCCTCTACATCCTGCAGGATGTCCTGCCGCGCTACGGCGTGGAGGTGACACTGGTGGACGGGACCGAGATCGACGCCTGGAAGACCGCGATCCGGCCCGACACGAAGGTCGTCTTTTTCGAAAGCATCTCGAACCCGACGCTGGAGGTCATCGACATCGCCGCCGTCTCGGCGCTCGGCCACGCGGTGGGCGCCATCGTCATTTGCGACAACGTGTTCGCAACCCCCACCTTCAGCCGCGCGCTGGAGCTTGGCGTGGACGTGGTGATCTATTCCACGACGAAGCACATCGACGGTCAGGGACGGTGCCTCGGCGGCGTGATCTGCGGCACCAGGGAGTTCGTGCGCAAGACCGCGGAGCCCTACCTCAAGCACACGGGATCGGCGATGTCGCCGTTCAACGCCTGGGTCATGCTCAAGGGGCTGGAGACGATGGACCTGCGCGTCCGGGCGCAGGCCGATACGGCCTGGCACCTGGCCGAGGCGCTGGTGGATCATCCCAAACTCACCCGCATCATTCACCCGCACCTGCCATCGCACCCGCAGGCCGACCTCGCCCGCGGACAGATGGAGCAGGGGGGAACCGTCATCGCGCTGGACCTTGCCGGTGGCAAGGACGCCGCGTTCCGGTTCCTGAACGCGCTGGAGATCGTCATCATCTCCAACAATCTCGGCGACGCCAAATCCATCGCGACCCATCCCGCGACGACAACGCACCAGCGCCTGCCCGACGACCAGAAAGCCCGTCTCGGCATCACGCCGGGCCTGATCCGGCTGTCGCTGGGGCTGGAGGATGCGGGCGACCTGATCGCGGACGTCATGGGCGCACTGGACGTCGCGTGACGCACTGTCCCGAGG
>JBARXR010000207.1:0-2093 GCA_049647445.1 Jannaschia sp.
CCGCGACGGTCAGATGTTCGATGGCGATCTCCGCCGGGCCCTCTTCGGTGACGAAGTGCATGGCTGCCCCTTCCGTTGACCGCCCAAGACTGCGCCGCCCCGTCCCGGCTGTCCAGTCGCGACGCCGTCGCCCCTTGCGGTCGCCGATGGTCCGGCTACGGTCGTCGCCAATCACAAAGGAGTGTCAGGATGCCCGTCAAGAACCGCTTCGCCGAACTGCTGCCCGAAATCACCGCATGGCGTCGCGACCTGCATGAAAACCCGGAGATCCTGTTCGACACGCACCGCACGTCCAAGGTGGTGGCCGACAAGCTGCGCGCCTTCGGCTGCGACGAGGTCGTCGAGGGGATCGGACGCACCGGCGTGGTGGCCGTGATCAAGGGCAAGACCGACGGCGGCAAGGTCATCGGCCTGCGCGCCGACATGGACGCCCTGCCGATCCACGAGCAGACGGGGCTGGACTATGCTTCCAAGACCCCGAACGCGATGCACGCCTGCGGCCACGACGGCCATACCGCCATGCTTCTGGGGGCCGCCAAATATCTGTCCGAGACGCGCAATTTCGACGGCACGGTGGTCGTGATCTTCCAGCCCGCCGAAGAAGGCGGCGGCGGCGGGCGCGAGATGTGCGCGGACGGCATGATGGACCGCTGGAACATCCAGGAGGTCTACGGGATGCACAACTGGCCCGGCAAACCCGTGGGCGCGTTTTCCATCAGGCCGGGGGCGTTCTTCGCCGCGACCGACCAATTCGACATCACGCTCGAGGGCAAGGGCGGACACGCCGCCAAGCCGCAGGAAGTCGTCGACACCACCCTGATGGCCGCGCATCTTGTCACCGCGCTGCAAAGCATCGTGTCGCGCAATTCCGACCCGATCAAGAACATCGTCGTGTCGGTCACCTCCTTCGAAACGTCCTCGAAAGCCTTCAACGTCATCCCGCAACGCGTTCAGATCAAAGGAACCGTGCGGACAATGGACGCAGAGCACCGGACGCTTGCCGAAAAGCGGATCAAGGAGATGACCGACGGCATCTGCGCGACCTTCGGCGGCAAGGCCGACGTCACCTACCACCGGGGCTATCCGGTGATGGTCAACCATGACGAGCAGACGGAATTCGCCGCCGACGTCGCCCGCGCGGTTTCCGGCAGCTGCGAAGACGCGCCGCTGGTCATGGGCGGCGAGGATTTCGCCTTCATGCTGGAGGAGCGGCCTGGCGCGTACATCCTCGTGGGCAACGGCGACACCGCCCCGGTCCACCACCCGGAATACAATTTCACCGACGAGGCGATTCCCGCCGGATGCAGCTGGTGGGCCGAGATCGTGGAGCGCCGGATGCCCGCCGCATAGGGGACAATCCCGCGAATGCAGATACTTGCACGTCGATCTTCATCGTCGTGTTTGTCCGTTGGGCGGCCGTTGCCATTTGTCCGGTGACCCGGATCGCGCGACCCGCCACGACCGATGACGGGCGCACGTCGCGATCACCTTCGGAGGCCGCAGCGTCCTGACCTCACCGGTCATGCGCCCCGCCGGTGTCGCGCTAGGCGGTAAGCGACACCCGGCTTTCGGTCGCGTCGCGGAGCGGCGCGGTCGATGCAGCCTCGGACGGCAGCGTCAGCATGATGAGGGCATTCCCGGTCAGGGCCTGCCGCTCGATCTCGGCGGGGAAATCCCGCAGTGTCGTGCCGATGATCGCCTGGCTGTCCCGGCTGACATCGGCGGCAATCGTCACGACCGTATCGTCCCGCACACCCCGCGCCCGCAACGTCGCCGCGATCCCCGCAGCCGCCCGGACACCCATGTAGAACACCAGCGACGTCCCCGGAACCGCATGGCGCGCCCAATCGGGGGCATGCGCCCCCTCGCAATACGTGGCCGTCGCCAGCACCAGCGTGTCGGTCCGCCCGCGCTGCGTCAGGGACCGGCCCATGGCCGCCCCGGCCGCGCTCGCGGCGGTCACACCCGGAACGATCTCGACCGCGATCCCCGCTGCGTGGGCGGCATCCAGCTCCTCCGTCGCACGCCCGAACACGCCCGGATCGCCCGATTTCAGACGCACGACGCGGCGGCCCTTCGCGGCCTCCGCCACG
>JBARXR010000208.1:0-6998 GCA_049647445.1 Jannaschia sp.
GGACAGACGGTCCAGACCCCCGAAGACGATCTGAACGGACCCCATGACCCGGAGATCACGGACGGATCCTCCCCCCTGTCTGAAATGGAGCAGGGGGTCGCGGTCGCCGATCCGGCACCGGTCGCCCCGTCCGAACCCGCCGCTGCGCGCGACGACGACGGGGGTGCTCCCGCGCAGGACGACGCCGACCAGGCCCGGGCGGCCCCCGTTCTGCTTGATCAGGTCGCCGGCGCCAATCTGTCCGATGTGCTCGGCGGAAACCGTGGCCCGGTCATCCAACACAAGTCCGACGCGATTTTCGGGAACAGCTTCGCCGACCGGATCACGGGCGGGGAAGCACAGGATCTGATCCTCGGAAACGATGGCGACGATCTGCTCGACGGCGGGGCCGGGCGTGATGGCCTCTACGGTGATTTGGGCGACGACAGCCTGTCGGGCGGGGACGACGACGACATTCTCGACGGCGGCTGGGGGGCCGATCTGTTGGCGGGCGGGGACGGAGACGACCTGCTGATGGGGGGGGACGGGGACGATACGCTCGATGGCGGCGCGGGCTCCGATCGCCTGTTCGGCATGTTGGGACAGGACGTGATGCTCGGTCATCTCGGCGACGACCTGCTTGACGGGACGCAGTATGAAACCGGAACGACACAAGATCTCGATGACGGCGACAGCCTCGACGGTGGCGATGGGGATGACACGCTGGCCGGCGGGTCGGGCGACACGCTGACCGGTGGCCGCGGTTCGGACGTCTACCTTTTCCGCGCGCCGAGTGCCGGGGCGTTCGGGACCGATCACTCGGCACAGGGTCATCTTTCGCCGTGGATCACCGACTTCGACAGGTCGGAGGATGCGTTGGAGATCGTCTATGACGGAAGCCGGGAAACCCTGACCGGTATGCCCCCGACCCTCGAAGTCGTGGCGGGCAAGATATCGACGGATCTTGTCTTCGACGGCACCGTCGTCGCCCGGCTCGTCGCCGGCACCCCGGTCTTTGCGGACGACATCCGGCTCGTTCGGATGTCCTAGGAACGGCGCGCCACCACCATGACCGGCATATTCGTCGCTGCCCTGTCGGCGGCGCGGTCGCCCCGCCGGCCCGTTTTCCGGCCAGAAAGGTTTGCCATTCGTCGCAGCGGACACCGAAAGTCCGGTCACCGGATCGGGCGATACCCGGGCTGGTTCGGACAGCCGTCCCGTCGCCCTCTCAGATCCCGTCCGGTTGCAGCGGTGGGCAGGGCATCGCGTCCGCGCCCTGCGGCTGTCGTCGCGGCGCGGTGCGCGCGAACCCGACCTCGGCACCGGCACCGGAACCGACAGTCCCGCAGCCTTCAACCCGTCCGACCCTAGAGATAACCAAGCAGCGCCGCAGTCACTTCCTGCGGTGCTTCTTCCATCGCAAAGTGCCCACAGGTCACCGGCGTGTCGGATACGTCCGTGGCCCAGTCCCGCCAGATCGCCGCCGGATCGCCGGTCGACGCGGGAAAGCCATGACGCGCCCAGATGAACACCATCGGAACATCGATCTTGCGCCCGGCGGCCCGATCCGCCACATCGATCGCGCGGTCGGTGTGATATCCTGCGCGGTAATCGGCGCACATCGCCGCGACACGGGCTGGGTCTCGCGCCTGCGCGCGGTAACTGTCCAGCGCGTCCGGCGCGAAGACACCAAGCGATTTCGACAGCGTCCAGCCCTGCAACGTCCAATCGATGTAAGCGGCCGGATCGGCACCGATCATCCATTCGGGCAACGGCGCGGGCTGCGCGAGGAAGTTCCAGTGATAGGCCTTGTGGGCGACATCGGCGCTCCAGGCGTCCCAGAACGCGACGGTCGGAATGACTTCGAGGATAGCCAGCTTCTCGATCCGGCCCGGATGATCCAGCGCCATCCGATAGGCGACCCGCGCGCCCCTGTCATGTCCGACAAGACGGATCCGATCGAGCCCGAGCGCGTCGATCACGGCAACGAGGTCCAGCGCCATCCGGCGCTTGGAATAGACGGTATGCCCGGTATCGTCCGGGGGCGCATCACTGTCGCCATACCCCCGCAGGTCCGGCAGGACACAGGTAAATTGCTCGGCCAGCGCGGGCAGAACGGCAAGCCAGCACCGATGATTTTGCGGAAACCCGTGCAGCAGGACCAGCGGCGGGCCCGCACCGACGATCCGGACAGCGATCCGTGTGCCGTCATCGACGACAATGTCATGGCGTGTCAGGTGCATCGCGGTTTCTCCCAGAGGCTCGGCTGCACGGCATAGCCGATGTAGAGCGGATGTTTCGGATGGCCGGCCTTGGACAGTCCGAGGTGATACAACGGACGGCCGGTCTGCCGCAGCAGGCGCTCTACCGCGTCGCCGCGCCCGAGATGTGCCCCGTGGGTCCCCCAGGCGCAGACGACGGTATCGGACCAATCGGCCGCGTCGCGAATGGCGGAATCGTTCGCCGCGCCGCCCACGGGGTCGGGATGGGCGCGCATGTCACGCGGATCGGTCGCCCGGAAAGAGAAGATGTTGGTCACGCGAAACGCTCCGTATCCCAGCGCCCGGGCACGGCGCTCGCACCGCTCGACGGTGGGATCGTTGGCCAGTTCCGTGGCGGTGGACGGGTTGAGCATCACGAAGGTGACCCGTTTGCCCGCCACGTCCCAGACCCGCGTCAGGTCATAGCGAAAAACCTCGTCATCGCTGTAGGTCGCGACAGAGGGCGCATCGCCCTTCTGGTGGGTCCGGATCAACATGGCCCAGACATGGCGTGACCCGGCCCCGTTCGCAACGATCCAATGCGGGTCCGGGTCCGATGTCAGGCAGGCACAATCGTCCGCGGGCCGCCGCGCGGAAGCTGCCGCTCGATCACGGCGCCTGCCACCAGGGCGAAGAGGATATGACCCCAGAGCGCCACCCATGTGATGCCCGTGAACCCGAGGAAGGGTGCGTTGCCGACCAGGAGATGCGCGACACCATAGAGTGCGAAGACCCACAGGCCGATGCCGTAGACCGCCGCGACGACAGACCAGGGCAGCCGGGGTGTCACACGGGCGGCGACGGGGCGGGCAATCAGGAAATAGCCAAGCGGATAGGCGACCATCCCGGTCAGGATGTGGAGCGTGTCGGCAGCACCCGCGGGCACCGTGGCGAAGACCTTGGACAGGGTCGCCTGTGCCAGACCCACCGGGGCCAGTTTGGCGAACCCCAGAAGGGGTGCGAGGCCCTGACCGAAGAGGTCGAAGGCGATGGTCGCGAGTGCGCCGGCGACGAGCAGGCTCGAGACGGTACGGGAAGAAGATGTCGAGATCATGGGGTCGATCCTTTGAAACCGGGCTGAGCAGATGACTGCGACGCTTCTAGCCCGCGCGCCTGCCATCGCGGCAGCCCCTCTCACCCATTGGTCAGCGACCGGGATGGAACAGCCCGGATTCCGTGATCGACTGTAACAATTTTCCTCTCCGACCCGTCCCGACCCCCGAACGATATTTCAGGTCTGGAACACTTTGGTCGGGTGCAGTTGCCCGGCGCGATAGGTCCCGATGGCGACCGCCCTGCCCTCGTGCGCCGCCCAGCACGTCTCTCCGAAGGCGGCACCGGAGAGCACGTCGCCGGGATTGCCGTTGCGCAGGCGGGTCACGGCCGCTTCGCCGATGGGAAGGCAGGGCAGATCGGCAAGGCCCAGTTCCAGCGGGCGCAGGTGCGCCATCAGCGCGTCGGTGCCCGCCATCCGTTCCAGATCGTCGATCGACAGGCCACCGGCCGCCTCGAACGGTCCGGACCAGTTGCGGCGCAGCCACGCGACATGTCCGAAACAGCCGATGTGCCGACCGAGATCCCTGGCAATGGCGCGGACATAGCCGCCCTTGCCGCAGACCATCTCAAGCTCGGTCCCGTCCGCGTCGTGCCCCGTCACGTCCAGCCGCTCGACCCAGAGAGGGCGCGCCACAAGATCCATCTCGATGCCGTCGCGGGCAAGATCATAGGCACGCGCGCCCTCGACCTTCACGGCGCTGACCTGCGGAGGGACCTGTTCGATCTGGCCGCGAAACGCACCGAGTTCGGCTTCGACGGTCGCGCGATCCGGGCGCGCGTCCGAGGTGCGCAGCACCGCGCCCGAAGCGTCGTCGGTCGCGGTCTCGGCCCCCCAGGCCACGCGGAAACCATAGCTTTTGAGGGCATCGGTGACATAGGGCACCGTCTTCGTCGCCTCGCCCAGGGCCACGGCCAGAACGCCGGTGGCATCGGGGTCGAGCGTGCCGGCATGGCCCGCCTTCTGCGCGTCGAACGCCCAGCGGACCTTGCCCACCACCTGTGTCGAGCCGATGCCCGCGGGCTTGTCGACGATGACCCAGCCGTGGACCGGTTGCCCCTTCTTGCGCCGCGCCACCGTTCAGTCCTCTGTCACGGCGAGGATCGGACCCATGGGCAAGCCCAGGTCGGACCGGTCGATGTCGGGCGCGTAGAGACGCGAAATGCTGCCGTCGAGATAGAGGGCATTGCGCACGCCAAGCACGTCGCGAAACAGCGTTGCCAGCTCATGAAAGCTGACCGGCTCGTCCGAAATCACGAAATGCACCGTTCGGCCGTCGGGCATCGCACCGACCCCGTTGCGGATGTTGAGAAAGGTGCTGTCGGGAAGAAACCGCGGGTGCAGCGCGCCGTCGATCACCAGCATCGGTCCCGATTGCGTCGCGTCGCGGCAGCGCGGGGGACTGTCGACATAGGCAAGACTTTCGATCACGTCGGCGCGGTCGTCCCTTATGCAGAACACCCCGTTCGGCAAAAGGCCGAAGTTTCCGGGCCCTTCGCGCGTGACGATCGCGGCCCGTTCAACACCCTGCTCGATGTAAAGCCCGACGGGGCGGCGGTCGCGATGATACATCCCGCCGTTCATCGCAAACGAGACGGGCGTACCGAGGGCCGCTTCGAGTGCGCTGAAGCTGCCCAGAAGCCGTCCGTCGGGGTCATTGAGGTGAAGCGATACCTTCTGATGCGACAGGTCGGCTGTGCAGACCGTGAAGCTGCGGTCCCGGTGCGTGACCGCCTCGCACGCCGCCGCTGTCGCCGCAGTCGCCAGCCAGGCCAGGAGCGCGAGACGAATCATTCTTCTTCGTCTCCGTCCGGCGCCTCGACATCCCGACGCACTTTTTCGTCCGTGAACAGCGCGCGGGTGGCGTCCATCCGGTCGAATGTCTCGTCGATCCGGAACCGCAGGTCGGGCGCCATCTTCAGGGCCATATCCTTGACGACTGCATGGCGCAGCGCGCCCTTGTTCCGCTTGAGCGCGGCGATCGCCGCCTCCTTGTTCTTGCCGCCAAGCGGCAGCACCCAGGCGGTCGCGATCTTGAGATCGCGGGTGACCGTGACCTCACCAACGGTGATCATCAGCGACTGCAACTCGGGGTCATGCACCTCGCCCCGCATCAGGACTTCCGAAAGGGTGCGACGTATCAGTTCGCCGACCCGAAGCTGGCGCTGCGACGGACCGCGTCCGCCTTCGGAGTGTGATCGAGCCATGGCGGGCCTCCCGGGGTAAGGCTGGGCAGATAGGCCGCTGCGCCCGGACGCGCAACCCGACCGTTGCCCGCGACCGTTGCATCGCCGCGTCCGATTGCCCAAGAGGGTCCGGGCAAGAACGGGGAGCGCAGCGATGGACAGCACAGGGATCGTGGTCATGGGCGGCTCAGGGCGCATGGGGCAGATGCTTTGCAACCTGATCGGCGCCTCCGACACCGCGCATCTGGTCGGGGTCACCGAGGCACCGGGTCATCCATGGGCCGGGCGCGACCTCGGCGAGGTGATGGGCGGGGCCGCCAATGGCGTGCCCGTAACCGATGACGCCATCGAAGTGGTCGCCCGCGCCCGGGCCGTCATCGACTTCACCACGCCTGCCGCGACCGTCGCGATGGCGGAGCTGACCGCGCAGGCCCGCATCGTGCACGTCATCGGCACGACCGGCCTTTCGGTCGACGATATCGCGGCCCTGGACCGGGCGGCGCATCATGCGACGATCGTGCGGGCGGGCAACATGTCGCTGGGCGTGAACCTGTTGACCCAGATCGTCCGACAGGTCGCCGCCGCGCTCGACGACGACTACGACATCGAAGTCATCGAGACCCACCACCGGCACAAGGTCGACGCTCCGTCCGGCACCGCGCTGATGCTGGGCGCGGCGGCGGCGGACGGACGCGGCGTGGCCCTCGATGCCGTGGCGGACCGGGGACGGGACGGCCTGACGGGTGCCCGGACGCGCGGCGCCATCGGCTTTCATGCGATCCGCGGCGGCGACGTTATTGGCGACCACGACGTGGTCTTCGCTGCCGAGGGTGAGCGGATCACCCTGCGCCATCAGGCCTCGGACCGCTCCGTGTTCGCGCGCGGGGCCGTGAAGGCCGCGCTTTGGGGACAAGGCAAGGGGCCGGGCGCATTCGACATGCTTGATGTTCTTGGCCTGCGATAGGCGTCTGGGCGCCGCCCGGGCGTCAATGTATCTCGCGCCGGACGGCGACCGGCTGCGACCGGGATTGATCCATCGCGCCAAGGACCGCGTAATTCAGACCATGCGCGTCTTGTTGATCCTCCTGCTCCTGATCCCGGGTCCGGCCTCCGCCTTCGAAGCGGTGACATCCCGGGAGGCCTTCGTCGCGCTTGTTCAGGGACGGACGTTGACCGGCGACGGCGTGTCGCTTCGCGTCACCTCGGACGGGGCGATCAGCGGGCGCGGGTTCGGCCTGCGCGTGACCGGAACGTGGGTCTGGGAAGATGGGTTGTTCTGCCGCACCCTCGATACCCTTCTGCGGGACTTTCCGCGCAATTGTCAGACCGTGTCGCTCAACGGCGACGTTGTCCGCTTCGTCGCCGACCGGGGCACCGGCGATACGGCGGACCTGCGCCTGAGATAACCTGCGGATCAGAAGTCGATCGCGATGCCCTTGAGTTCCCAATCGCCATAGCGGACAGGCTCGGGCCCGTTGCGGCCGCCCAGTTCGACAGGCAGGTCCGGGTCGGCGACCT
>JBARXR010000209.1:0-10042 GCA_049647445.1 Jannaschia sp.
CGACCGTGCTTGCGGCGGTCGCGGGGGCGGGACGGCTGGACCTGATGGTGAATTGCGCCGGTATCGCACCGGGGGCCAGGACCGTGGGCCGGAACGGTGCGCATGATCCGGCGCTGTTCGCGAAAACCATCGCCATCAACCTGCTGGGCACGTTCCATTGCGCGAGCGCCGCCGCCGCCCTGATGGCGCGGCAGGACGGTCGCGGGCGCAACGGGGAGCGGGGCGTCATCGTCAACACCGCCAGCATCGCCGCCTATGAGGGACAGGTCGGGCAGACGGCCTATGCCGCGTCCAAGGGCGGCGTGGTGGGAATGACACTGCCGATGGCGCGCGATCTTGCCCCGCTGGCGATCCGGGTGGTTTCGATCGCGCCGGGCCTGTTCCTGACGCCGATGCTGGAGGGCTTGCCGCAGGAGGTGCAGGCATCGCTCGGGGCGCAGGTGCCCTATCCCGCGCGGCTGGGCGATCCGGCGGAATTTGCGGCCCTTGTGGGACATATCGCGGCCAACCCGATGCTGAACGGCGAGGTGATCCGGCTCGACGGCGCGATCCGCATGGCGCCGCAATGACCGGGCGTGCAGACCTGCGCGACTGGCGGCCGCTCGTGTTCGTGCCCGCGACGGTCATGGCGGGCCGCCATGCGCGGCTCGAGCGTCTGTCGATCGACGAGCATTCCGAGGCGCTGCACGCCGCGAACGGGATCGATGGGGCGATCTGGCGGTTCATGGGGTACGGCCCGTTCCTGTCCTATGCCGCCTATCGTGGCTGGGTGGCAGCGGCGTCGGTGTCGGACGACCCGGTGTTCTATGCGATCCGCGGCGAAGCCGGGTGGAGCGGGGTCGCAGCCTACCTGCGGCTCGATCGCGACAACGGCACGATCGAGATCGGTCATATCGCCCTGACGCCCCCGCTGCAGCGCACGACAGCGGCGACGGAGGCGATTTTTCTGATGCTGGAACATGCCTTCGATGCGGGGTTCCGACGGGTCGAATGGAAATGCAACGTGGCCAATGTCGCCAGCCGCCGCGCGGCCGATCGCTTCGGCTTTGCCTATGAGGGCACGTTTCGACAGCATATGGTCGTCAAGGGGGCGAACCGGGACACGGCCTGGTACGCGATCCTCGATCACGACTGGCCGTCGCTTGCCGTGGCCTATCGCCGCTGGCTCGATCCGGGAAATTTCGACCGCGAGGGGACGCAGCGCCTCGCCTTGTCCGATCTGGTTGCGGAGCGTCGCGCCTGTGCCGGATGACGGGCGTCAGACGACGCGGCGGTCGCCGACGAGCCTTTCGGATATCAGCGCGTGCAACCGGGGGCGAATGTCGTCGAGCGCATGCGCCGCAAGGTCGCGCGTTTCAGCCAGCAGCGCGTGGTCGTGCCCGGTGCGGGCCAGTCCCTGAAGGAAGTTCACGACGAAGTCCGGTGCCACCGTCGCATCCCCGAGCAGGCGTTCTGCGTAGACCAGATCCTCGGACAGCGCGAGGCGATCGGGGCTGATCTGTTCGGAGCCGACGACGCGCAGTCCCTTGGGCCAGTGATCCTTCGGGCTGTGACGCAGGATCAATTGCTGGAACGCGGCGAGGCTTTCGATGGGTTTGGGCAGGAAGCCGTCGGCCCCGGCGGCCAGCGCCTCGGGTTCGACCTCGGACCGGGGCTGTCCGGACGTTGCGAGAATGACCTGGGGGCGGTGCGTCGCGCCGGCGAGTTCCTTGATGAGCGACAGGCCCGAGCCGTCGGGCAGACCCAGATCGACGATGGCCACGCCCGGACGATAGGTGCCGAGATGCCGCCGTGCGCTGGCCAGGCAATCCGCCCGGCGGATGCGCGCCCCGGACCGCAGGCACAGAAGCCGGACAGCCTCGGATGCGAAGCGACTGTCTTCCACCAGAAGGACGGTCGTGCCGAGCAAGGGCCGCTGCGGCGTGGGGGCGACGCGGGCCGTGAGGTCGAGTTCATTCATGGATTCGCTCCTGTCCGTTTCCGCGATCATGGCGCGTTATCCCTAACGGTCGGTAAACGCGGCGGCCTGTCGCCTTGCGAGTGAGACAGGGTCCCTCCATAACGCGGGCAACCCGACCGAGGAGGCGAACATGATCGGCAGACTGAACCACGTAGCCATCGCCGTGCCCGATCTGGACGCCGCGAGTGCGCAGTATCGCGACACGCTGGGTGCGCATGTGAACCCGCCGCAGGAGGAACCCGACCACGGCGTCACGGTCGTGTTCATCGAGCTTCCGAACACGAAGATCGAGCTTCTGCATCCGCTGGGCGACGACAGCCCGATCGCGGGGTTCCTGGCCAAGAACCCGTCCGGCGGAATTCACCACATCTGTTACGAGGTCGACGACATCCTTGCCGCGCGCGACAAGCTGACGGCGGCCGGGGCGCGGGTGCTTGGCAGCGGCGCGCCGAAGATCGGCGCCCATGGCAAGCCGGTGCTGTTCCTGCACCCCAAGGATTTCACCGGAACGCTGGTCGAGCTGGAGCAGGTCTGATGGGTGTCTTTTCCGCATTCGTCGTCTTCATGATGATCTGGGCGATGGTTTTTCTGATCGGCCTGCAGCTTGGGCAGGACACGCAGGGGGACCATGGCCGGGTCACCATGGGCAGCCATGCCTCCACGCCGATGAACCCCATCCGTGTCTGGCGGCGCATCGCCTGGGCCACGGCGATCACCTTCGTGATCTGGGTCCCGTTGGTGTGGTTCATCACAAGCGGCACACTGACCATCGACGACCTGCGCCGCTGGACCGGTCGCGAGGTCGTCGGCTAACGCAGCCGGTGGAACAGGTGCGTGAAGGTCGCCGCCCCGAGAACCGGGACGAGCAGGTTCACCACCGGGACCGACAGCGGGACGGCCATCAGGATGCCGGTGGCCCAGATCGTGCCGCGATGCTTTTGCCGGAATGCGCGGGCCTCCGGTTCGGGCAGGTGACGCGCCGCGCACATCTGGGCGTATTCCCGTCCCAAAAGGAAGCCGTTGATCCCCCAGAAAATGAACAGGGCGAAGGGCGCGAGCAGCACATAGGCGATCAGGCCCAGCAGGTTCACGCCGAGCACGATTCCGAGGAAAACCGCCGTTTCGCGGATCATTTCGGCCCATGGCTGCCGACGTGCGGGCGGCAGGCCGGGATAATGCTTGTCCTCCACGGCCTGCGCGATGCGGTCGAGGAAGAGACCGGTGAAGGCCGAGGCGACGGGGACCATCAGGAATACCGACAGCAGGAGGGAAACCGGAAGCAGGGTCCAACCGACCGCGTTGTCGAGCCAGCCGACGGTGCCAACCCACGGCAGCGTGACTTCGGGACCGACGAGAGCGGTCGCGCCCCAGATCAGCAGGGCCGTGAAGGCCGCGAGCATGGCGACGGACAAGCCGATGCCCCGCAGCAGGACGCCGCGAAAGCGCGGATCGCCCATTTGCCCGACAGCCTTGAGGGCGTCCCCGATCATTCAGTGATCCATGACGTTTTCGCCGTCATGTCGGGGCGCGGTCGGTCGGTCGGAACGGGCCCTCCGGTGCCGAGCACGACATATCCGGCAACCCATTCCGCCGGGGTCAGGGACAGCCCCTCGGTCAGGAACGCGCGGTCATAGGCCATCCAGCCGGACAGCCAGTTGGCCCCCCACCCTGCCGCCATCGCCGCAGTCACCAGCGACAGGCAGACGGCACCGGCGCTCAGGGTCTGTTCGACCTCGGGGATCTTGTCCGACAGGACCGGCGAGGCCACGACGGCGACCATTACGGGCGCATCGCGGAACATCGCCTCGGCCTTGGCCAGTTTGTCGGCGTCGCGGCCCTGCTCCGCGCCAAGGCGCGCGACAAGGCCGGAGAGACGGTCGAGGGCGGCCCGCTCCAGCACGAGAAGCCGCCAGGGCTCCAGCTTGCCATGGTCGGGGACCCGCAGCGCGGTCGCAAGCAACGGCATCAGGGCGGCGCGGTCGGGCGCCGGTCCGGTCAGCGTCTTGGCGGGCCGGGACCGGCGGGTCGCCAGAAAGTCCAGCACGTCTGGGCGCGGAGCGAGGGGAGCAGGGTCATACATTCGCCCCATGTCGCAATGCGCGCGGCGTTTATCAAGTCGGGGCGGAATTCCGCCAATAGCCCATTTTTCGGGCAGGCCCTGCCGGAGTCCGTCTATAGTTGACGTTGCGGCACGGGCCGCAATGGGAGGAAGACCATGACAAAGCACACACCCGGCCTGTCGCGCAGGCAGGCCTTGACCGCAATCGGATCGGGGGCCGCCGTGCTGGCGGCGACGCCGATCCTCGCGCAATCCACCGCCGTGGAGCCGCGCACGACCATCACGGAGCCGCGCCGTGTGTTCGGACCGGACGCGCCGCCGAACGTGTATTTCTGGGACCCGGACCTTGTGGCGGTCGACGACCGCTTCTGGGGCGTGATGCAGCCCAACGCGTCGATCGAGCGGCTCTGGACGGGCGCACGCTGGGCGGAGGGGCCGGCGTGGAATTCGGTGGGCAAGTTCCTGATCTGGTCCGACATCCCCGAGAACCGCCAGCTGCGCTGGCTCGACGACGACGGCCATGTGTCGGAGTTCCGGTCGCCGTCGAACAACTCCAACGGCAACAGTTTCGACTACGAGGGGCGGCAACTCAGCGCCGAGCATCTGACACGACGTGTCGTGCGCTATGAGAACGACGGATCGGTCACGGTCCTGGCCGACGGGTTCGAAGGCAAGCGGTTCAACTCGCCCAACGATATCGTGGCGCACACCGACGGCAGCTATTGGTTCACCGATCCGCCCTATGGCGGCCAGCTCTATGAGGGTGCGCCGGATGCGGCGGGAGGGCCGTCGAACGCCGCGGGCCTGCTGAACCCGCGTCTGGGACAGCCGCCCGAGATCGGTGAATATGTCCGCGAGATGGAGACGGCGACCTATCGCGTCGGCCCGGATGGCGTCGTCACCCGCGTCGCGGACGAGGCGGGCGCGGCGGATCCGAACGGCCTGTGCTTTTCGCCCGACGAATCCGTGCTCTATGTCGCCTCGACGGGTGCGGGACCGGGCGATACCGGTCCGGGCGGGCAGGGCGAGATCATCGCGTTCGACATCGGTGCGGACAACACGCTGTCGAACCGTCGCGTGTTCTCGGACTGCATGATCGACGGGGTGAAATGTGGGCCGGACGGCCTGCGCACGGATGTGGCGGGCAACGTCTGGGCCTCGTCCAACGCGGGGCGCAACGTCGGTTATTCCGGCGTGACCGTCTGGGCGCCGGACGGCACCCTGCTGGGCCGCATCCGATTGCCGGAAATCTGTGGAAACGTCTGCTTTGGCGGACCCAAGCGGAACCGGCTGTTCATGGCGGCGTCGCAGTCGATCTACTCCGTCTTCACCGGCACGCAGGGCGCGGGCCCGGCCTGACCGAAGCCCGTCCGCGCCTCATGTGCGCGGGTTCGGGCAGAACGGACGGCCGGGCAAGACCCGGCCGTTCGGCATCTGGAGCCGGTCCCCGGGGCGGGCGGCACGTCGGCCGGGACCCGAACGCGGTTGCGCGATCTTCAATTCGGGCTAGGCTTCGCTACTGACCGGCGGACATGAACGTGGGATAAGGACATGGCTGACTCGAAGACGGTTTCGGGTGTGTCGCACGGGCCAGGATCGTGATCTTGACACGGCCCGAGACGATTTTCAGCCAATCGTCCACTGCGGGCCGTCGGTCGGCTGATCAGGAAGAAGACCGGGGGGAAAATGTCGACATCGACTGACATCAGGAAAATTCAGACGCAGGGCGTGCATCACATCACCATCATCGGTGCCGATCGCCAGACGTCCATCGATTTCTGGGAGGGTGTTCTGGGGATGCCGTTCATCTTCGACCAGCCGAACCTGGACGACCCCAAGGAGGGGCACCTGTATTTCGATCCCGGCGACGGCCGGTTGATCACCATCTTCACCAACGAAGACCGCGCGCCCGATGACACGCCTGTCCCGGAGGCAACGGGGTCGCTGCATCATCTTGCCCTCAACGTCAGCCAGGCGAGTTTCTGGCAGGTGGCGAAGCGGCTGGATGCGCGGGGAGTTTCACACTCGGGCCCGGTGGACCGCGGCTTCATGGATTCGATCTATTTCCGCGATCCTCTTGGCCTCAGGATCGAGATCGCCAGCTATCGGTTCGAGCCCCCTGAGGGCTGTCGTCATGCGGACGTGATGATCGAGGCCCACCGGATCCGCGTCGACCGGGGCGATCACCATATCGACCGGGAGCATCTGGCGGATGCGATCGAACGGCTTGTGGAACGGCGGCAAAGCTCGTTGTCGGAAGACAGATCGGCGCGCAAAGCCTATTGACGGCACATCCTTGGGACGTTTCGCCGCCCCCCTGCGATGGGAGGACGGCGGACACCGGTTCACGCCACGGCCACCTTTGTGCCAACGACACCCGGTGGACCTGTTGCCGTCAGCCCGCGGCCTTCTTGGTCGCAGCCGTCTTGGTCGGTGCCTTCTTTTTCGCCGGGGCTTTCTTCTTGGCAGCGGGTTTCTTTGCCGCTGCCTTCTTGGGTGACTTCGCGGCCTTGGCATCGATCAATTCGACCGCCTGCGCCATGGTCAGGTCCTCCGGCGTCACCTCCTTGGGCAAGGTCGCGTTTACCTTTTCCCACTTCACGTAAGGGCCATAGCGCCCCTCCATCACGTTGATCGCCCCGCCGTGCTCGGGATGCTCACCGAGTTCCTTGAGGGGGGGCACGGCCTTGCCGCGTCCACCGCGCTTGGCCAGCTTTTCGGCCAGCACCTCCACCGCGCGGTTCATCCCGATGGTAAAGATCTCTTCCTCGTCTGGCAGGTTCGCATAGACCTTGTTCCACTTCACGTAAGGACCGTAGCGACCGAGATTGCTTTCCACCGGCTCACCGTCTTCGGGGTGGGTGCCGACGTGGCGGGGCAAGGACAGAAGCTGAAGCGCGCGGTCGAGGTCGATGATATCCGGCGACCATGACTTCGGCAGGGACGAGCGTTTGGGCTTCTTGTTCTCCTCGGTCACTTCGCCAAGCTGGACATACGGCCCGAAGCGCCCGGTCTTGAGCCAGACCTCTTCGCCGCTTTCCGGCTCCACGCCCAGCATGCGTTCCTGACCGCTCTGCTCGCCCTCCATGCCGGGCGGGCCGAAGGGGCGGGTGTAGCGGCATTCGGGATAGTTGGAGCAGCCGATGAAAGCGCCGCCAGACCGCGCTGTGCGCATCGACAGGCGGCCCACTTCGCAGGTCGGACACAGGCGACGATCCTTGCCGTCCTCGCGTTCGGGGAAGAGATGCGGCTCCAGCACTTCGTTGATCTTTTCCAGAACGTCGGTGATCCGAAGCTCCGCCGTCTCGTCCACGGCGGCCTTGAAGTCGCGCCAGAAACGGTCGAGCACGGCCTTGTAGTCCATGTCGCCCGCCGAGACCTCGTCGAGCTCATTCTCGAGCTGGGCGGTGAAATCGTAGCCCACATACTTGCGGAAATAGTTCGACAGGAAGACCGTCACCAACCGCCCTTGGTCTTCGGGGAACAGGCGGTTGCCCTCTTTGCGCACATAGCCGCGATCCACGATCGTCGTCAGGATCGAGGCGTAGGTGGACGGCCGTCCGATGCCGAGTTCTTCCATCCGTTTGACCAGGGTGGCCTCGGTATAGCGCGGCGGTGGCTGGGTAAAGCTTTGCTGGCCCAATACGGCACCTGACGGCGACAGGCGTGCATTGGCCGGGCCGGAGCCGTCGTCGAGCAAGGTATCCGTCTTGCTGTCGGTCTCTGCCAGCTTGTCGAAATCGGGGCGCAGGCCGTTCGCGACCTTCCTGGCGGCGTCGCCCTCGTGGATCGCCGGCAGGCGCTTGTCGTCGTCGGAAGTCGCGTCGTCGTCCAGGCCCTCGGTATAGACCTTCATGAAGCCGTCGAAGACCACGACCTGACCCGTCGCGCGCAGTTCCACCTGATCGCCGCGGTCGCGGATCGTGACCGTCGTGCGCTCCATCTTCGCGGCTTCCATCTGGCTGGCCAGCGTGCGCTTCCAGATCAGGTCGTAAAGTTTTCGCTGGTCGCCATCGAGGCGCAGGTCTTCGGCGGCCTTGGTCATCTCGGTCGGGCGGATGCACTCATGTGCTTCCTGCGCATTCTTGGCCTTGTTCTTGTAGATGCGGGCATCTTTCGGCACATATTCCGCGCCGTACCGGGCCTTGATCGCGTCCCGCGCATCGGCCACGGCCTCGGGCGCCATGTCGATGCCGTCGGTCCGCATGTAGGTGATGTGACCGGCTTCATAGAGGCGCTGCGCCGTGCCCATGGCGGCCTTGGCGCCCATGCCGAACTTGCGGCTGGCCTCCTGTTGAAGGGTCGAGGTCATGAACGGGGGCGACGGATTGCGGGTCGCGGGCTTGGCTTCAACGCCGGTGACGGTCAGGTCGCGGCTTTCCACGGCCTGCACGGCCAACTCTGCCTGCGTGGCGTTCTGAAACGTGAAGCGCTCGACCTTCTTGCCGGCCAGCGTGACGAGGCGTGCCTCGAAGGTCTGGCCCCGCGGGGTTTCGAGCATGGCGCGCACGGACCAGTATTCCTGCGGGTTGAAGGCCTCGATCTCCATCTCGCGGTCGACCACGAGACGCAGGCACACCGATTGCACCCGACCCGCCGACTTCGAGCCGGGCAGCTTGCGCCACAGGACCGGCGACAGGGTGAAGCCCACCAGATAATCCAGCGCCCGCCGCGCCAGATAGGCGTGCACCAGCGGCGTGTCGATCTGGCGCGGGTTGGCGATGGCCTCCTGCACGGCCTTCTTGGTGATCGCGTTGAAGGCCACGCGGCTGACCGGCATGTCCTTGCGGATGCCGCGCCGGGTCAGCAGGGTTTCGAGCAGGTGCCAGCTGATCGCCTCGCCCTCCCGGTCGGGGTCGGTCGCGAGGATCAGGTTCGGGTCATCGGCCAGCGCATCGGCGATGTCCTTGATGCGCTTCTTGCTGTCGGCGGGCACCTCCCAGGTCATGTCGAAGCCGTTCTCGGTATCGACGGAGCCGTCCTTGCCGACCAGATCGCGGACATGGCCGTAGCTGGCCAGGACGGTGTAACCCTTTCCGAGATAACCGTTTATGGTCTTTGCCTTGGCGGGGGATTCGACGACGACGACGGGCATGGCTCTGGGACCTCGGGGGCAAGTCTGGGCAGGTTCTCCGGGGCGCTCGTATCGCGGCACCCCTTGGGCCGGGGACCATGTGGCGACGACTTCGACATTGTCAATGCCGGCGGAATTCCCGGCCGGGTCCGGGGACCGAAAGCCGCAGACACCGGTCCGAACGCGGTCAGACCCGGACGAGGGCCCCGCCGGGGCGCCGCGCGACGGTCCCGCTCAACTCCAGTTCGGAGAGGTGACGGGCCAGCACCTGCGGCGTGACCGGAGCGGTCAGGCCAAGGTCCCTGAGCAATTGATCCTCCGGCACGGGCACGGGCGACAGAAGGGCAAGGATTCGTCGGCTCAGGTCATCTGCGGCGGGCGCGGCCGTCGCGGGAACGGAGGCGGTGCAGGGGGCGCGGGCGCGGCGCGGGCTGTCGTCGAATGCCGAGAGCGCGTCGAGAATATCCTCCGCGCCGCGGACCAGTGTCGCCCCGTCCCGCAGCAGCAGGTTGCAACCCGAGGCCCGTCCGTCCATCGGATGCCCGGGCACGGCCATGACATCGCGCCCCTGATCGAGGGCGTCGCGCGCGGTGATCATGGATCCGGAGCGCGTCGCCGCCTCGACCACGACCCCGGCGAGCGACAGGCCCGAGACGATGCGGTTGCGGCGCGGAAAATCGCGGGCCTGCGGGGCCTGGCCGAACGGGCGTTCCGTCACGGCGCAGCCCTGCGCGGCGATCTGTGCGGCGAGGTCGATGTTTTCCGTTGGGTAAACCCGGTCTAGGCCGCCCGCGTGGACGGCGACGGTTCCCTTTTCCAGCGCGGCCGAATGCGCAACCGCGTCAACCCCGCGCGCCAGCCCGGAGACGACGACCACTCCGGCCTCCGCCAGGTCGCGCCCGAGCGATCGGGCCATCCGCAGCGCGAGGCTGGAGGCGTTGCGGGTGCC
>JBARXR010000210.1:0-23741 GCA_049647445.1 Jannaschia sp.
GCCGCGTGGTCGCGGGGCGCGGTGCGCCCGGCCGCCAGAAGGTCCGCGCGGGCGCGGGCGATGATCGCATCGTTCTCTGCATGGACGCAGACCAGCGCGCCGCTGTCGCGCGCCAGCGCCATCACGCGCAGGATCTCGGCATCCGAAAGCCGGATGTTGTACGTGGTGAAGACCTTGATCGACCGATGGCCCGCCTCGGTCAGCCGGACCAGATCCTCCTCGAACGCGGGCACGCTTGTATCTGTCACGGTCAGGTGGAACGCGTGGTCGATGGCTGCGCCGCGTCTTGCCCGGGCGGCATAGGCCGCGAGGGTATCTTGCAGCGCCTCTCCGCTCGCTTGCGCGGCGAACGAGATCACGCTGGTCGTCCCGCCCATCGCCGCCGAGCGGGTCGCCGTCTCGAAGGTGTCCGCGTTCCACAGACCCATGCCCGAAACCTGTTCGATATGCGCATGGGGATCGACGCCGCCCGGCATGACCCATCTGCCCGCTGCCTCCACCTCCCGCGCACCGGTCGCCGGGGCCATCCCGACGCCGACGATGCGCCCTGCCCGAACGGACAGATCGCCATCGACGATGCCTGCGGGCGTCACGATGCGACCGTTCCGGATGATGAGGTCGTCGTCGGCCATCGGGCACCCCCGCGCACAATTGACGCGAGGCACGCGCGGCACGCAAGCCCCGCAACCCGCCAGTGCGCCAAAATCGAATTGCAGCCGGTCGCCCGATCCCACACAGTCCGCGACACGCGGCAAGAGTGGGTTTCATGACAGATCGATCCGGGCGCCTCGGCGTGGATATTGGCGGGACCTTCACCGACGTCGTGCTGGAGGTCGCAGGTGCGTCCCATTCCACAAAGGTGTTGACGACATATTCGGCACCCGAAACCGCCATCATCGACGCGATGCGGCAGGTCTGCGCCAAGGCCGGGATCACGCCTGCGCACATCGGTCGGATCATCCACGGCACCACGCTTGCGACCAATGCCCTGATCGAGCGGCGCGGCGCGAAAACGGCATTCATCACGACCGAAGGATTTCGCGACGTCATCGAGATGCGGACGGAAAGCCGGTTCGAGCAATACGACCTGAACCTGACCCTGCCCGAGCCTCTGCTGCCGCGCCAGATGCGCTACACGGTGCCGGGTCGCATGGATGCCGGTGGGGCGGAACTCGTGCCGCTGACGCGGGACGAGATCGAGCCTGTCGCAGATCGTATCGCCGCCGCGGGATACGAGAGCGTGGCGGTCGGCCTGATCCATTCCTATCTCAACGACACGCACGAAAGGCTTGTCGCGTCCGTTCTGGCGGAACGGATGCCGGATGCCATGGTGTCCCTCTCGTGCGAAGTCTCGCCCCAGATGCGGGAATACGAGCGGTTCAACACGGTCGTGGCGAACGCCTATATCAAACCGCTGATGAAATCGTATCTCGGTCGGCTGGCGGGGCGGCTCCGTGCCGAGGGCGTGGGCTGCGACATCTTCCTGATGCATTCGGGCGGCGGGATCATTTCCATCGAAAGCGCAGCGGACTTTCCCGTCCGGCTGGTCGAGTCCGGCCCGGCCGGTGGCGCAGTCTTTGCAGCCAACATCGCGGCACGCTACGGGCTCGACAAGGTGCTGTCGTTCGACATGGGCGGCACGACCGCGAAAATCTGCCTCATCAAGAACCAAACGCCCAAGACATCGCGCGTGTTCGAGGTGGCGCGGACCTACCGCTTCAAGAAGGGCTCCGGGATGCCGATCTCCATTCCGGTGATCGACATGGTCGAGATCGGGGCGGGCGGCGGATCGCTGGCGCATGTGGATGCGATGCGGCAAATCCGCGTGGGGCCCGAAAGTGCGGGGTCGGAACCGGGGCCTGCCTGTTACGGTCGGGGCGGCACACGACCCGCCGTGACCGACGCCGATCTGGTGTTGGGCAAACTCGACCCCGACGGCTTCGCAGGCGGGTCGATGACCCTGGACACGACGGCGTCGGCGGAGGCACTGAGCCGCGTTCTGGGCGAAAGGCTGGATCTGGACGCCGCCACCGCAGCTTTCGGCCTTGCCGAAGTGGTGGACGAAAACATGGCGAACGCGGCCCGCGTCCACGCGGTCGAAAACGGGGAAGACCTGTCCGCCTATACCATGATCGCCTTCGGTGGCGCGGCACCACTGCACGCAGGCCGCCTATGTGAAAAGCTGGGGGTCTCCCGCCTGCTGATACCGCCCGGTGCCGGGGTCGGTTCGGCCATCGGTTTCCTGCGCGCGCCATTCAGTTTCGAAGCGACCCGATCCGTGTTCATGACGCTGTCCGGGTTCGATGCGGAGAGGGTGAGGACGCTGCTCGACGAGCTGCGGGCGGAGGCGACGGGTTTCGTGCGCAGTTGCGATGCCGACAGTCCGATCGATACGGAGGTAAAGGTCTACATGCGGTATTCCGGGCAGGGGTGGGAAATTCCGATTCCGCTGACCGAGGCGCAAGCGGCAGATCCCGACGCCGCGACCTTCGAGGCATGCTTCATCAAGGATTATGTCCGCCTGTTCGGCCGCGCCGTGACCGGCCTGAACATCGAGATCACGGTCTGGTCCGTGAATGCGACCACCCCGCCCGAAACCGTCGCTCGCGTGACGGAGGCAGAGACCGAGGGCTTGGCGGTGGCACCCCGCAAGGCGGAACGCCCGCTGTTCGATCCTGCCTCGGCCGCCTTCGTCCCGGCGGCGGTCATCCGGCGTGCGGCGCTGGAACCGGGGGCGACGGTTGCGGGACCGGCGATCATCACGGAAGACGAAACCACGATCATCGTTCCCGTCAGCCGCATCGCCATCCGGCAGCCCGACGGTTGCATCGACCTGCGCGAGAAAGGCTAGTCTCATGGACCCGAGGCAAACGATCGTTGCCCGTCAGGTGATGTGGAACCGCCTCATTTCGGTGGTGGAGGAACAGGCTCAGGCACTGGTTCGCACGGCGTTCTCAACCTCGGTACGCGAGGCCGGAGACCTTTCGGCCGGCGTGTATGACGCCGAGGGCAGGATGCTGGCGCAGGCCGTGACCGGCACGCCGGGCCACGTCAATGCCATGGCCGACGCAGTGGCGCATTTCATCCGCCGGATCGGGCCCGGGAACATCCACGAGGGCGACGTCTACATCACGAACGATCCGTGGGAAGGCACCGGGCACTTGCACGACATCACCATGGTCACGCCGTCGTTTTACGGTCGCAGGCTGGTGGGCTTCTTTGCCTGCACCGCTCATGTGGTTGATATCGGCGGGCGTGGCTTCGGTGCAGACGGGGCAAGCATCTACGAGGAAGGGATCTATATCCCGATCCTGAAGTTCGCGGATCGGGGCACGGTCGACGAAACCCTGATCCGGATGCTGCGCGGCAACGTGCGGGAACCGGATCAGCTGATCGGCGACATCCATGCGCTGGCAACCTGCAACGAGATCGGGCACCGCCGCCTGATCGCCATGATGCAGGAGTTCGGGCTGGACGACCTGAACGAAATCTCGGCGTTCATCCTGCAAAATTCCCGCGACGCCACGCTGGAGAGGATCGCCGCCCTGCCCCGGACGTCCGCCACCGGCGAGATGACCGTGGACGGCTTCGATACGCCGATCACGTTGCGGGTGACTGTCAGCGTGCTTCAGGACCGGATCCTGTCGGATTTCACCGGCACGTCGGGGGTCGACCGAAAGGGGATCAACTGCCCGCTGGTCTATGCGAAGGCTTATGCCTGCTATGCTCTCAAGGTCGCCATCGCACCCGATATCCCGAACAATGCCGGATCCCTCGCGCCGTTCGAGGTGACGGCCCCGATCGACACCATCGTGAACGCCCTGCATCCCGCCCCTGTCGCCCTGCGCCATATCATCGGGCATTTCGTCCCCGACGTGGTCTTCAATGCCTTCGACCAGATCGTCCCGGGTCTGGTGCCCGCAGAGGGCGCGGGCTGTCTGTGCAACTTTCAGGTCTCGCTCCGGCCGCGCTCGGACGCGCCCGCCCCCGTCGAGGCGCGCCGGTCCGAAGTCCTGACCTTCAACTCCGGCGGGTCCGGAGCACGACCGGACCATGACGGTCTGAACGCGACGGCCTTCCCCTCGGGTGTGATGACGATGCCGGTGGAGGCCACGGAACACGCGGGACCGGTCATCATATGGCGCAAGGAGTTACGACCGGATTCGGGCGGCACCGGCGCGCGGCGCGGCGGTCTGGGCCAATATATGGAGGTCGGCGCGCGGGAGGGGCATGAGTTCGACATTTCCGCGATGCTGGACCGCGTCGATCACCCCGCCCGGGGGCGGCGCGGCGGGGCCGCGGGGGCGCCCACGACGATCGTTCGGGACGACGGGACGACCATGCGCGGCAAGGGAAAACAGTTCGTCCCGCACGGTCACCGCGTCTTCATGGCGTTTCCAGGTGGCGGTGGATACGGCGACGCGAAAGAACGCGCGCCGGACCTCGTCAAGCGCGATCTGGCACGCGGGTATATTACCGCGGCATCCGCATCGCGGGACTACGGCCTGAGTGCGGAAGACATCGCCGAAGTCGAAGCCGCTGTCGAACGGGGCGAGATTGGCTGAGGGGACGGAGCCGCGCACGGCAAAGTCCACCACGCCCGCGACCCGTCACGCGATACAAGGTTTCTATCGACACGACCTGACAGGAACACGACGCACACGCCACCTGCGACGCCGGTCCGGCCCTCAACCGACAGCGGCGGACAGCCAATCCGGCAGACCGGCCTGCGCCTGACCGCCACACGCCGCACGGGCACAATCCGCAAGGCTGCCGAAGCGCACGCCACGGCCCGTCAAGCCTGTGGCATAATGAGAGTATTTTCCGGAGTTGGTCATCAGAACCTTGGCCGCGCGCGGAAAGACCGGCTCGGTGATCGAGCACCAGCAGAGATCGGGGATGATGCGGACGCCGGCACGTTTCAATCGATCCACCGTCCCGTCATCGGTCGCCAAGGCGAGAACATTGCGTCCGACCGTCACGATGGTGTCGGTTCCGTCGTGACAGGTTTGTCCGTCCATCAGATCGGCGAACCTGCGGCATTCCGTCAGCGATGCGTGCGGGCTGCCGATCGCCACCAGATCCACCCGGTCGTCCGCCGCGTTGAACTCGCGCCAGACCGTGGCCAGGTCCCGAGGTGTGATCTGCGAGCGCGTTGCCGTGCCATGCGGGGGAAGATGGGCTTCGGGCGTCTGTCCGTGCACGTGAAGCATCGGAGCGGCGGAGGTCGTGCCGAAAGCCGCGCACATCGCTTTCAGGTCGTCCGCAGTCGGCTCCGCAGCCTCAAGCCCCATGAGGACGGGAATGGCGTTCGGCGACCGAACCCCCGCCAACCAGCCAAGCATCGGCCAGAGCGCGTCGTCGTGACGCTCCGGCAGGACTACGTCTACCACGTGCCCCGGCACCCGGTTTTCATCCAGATAAACACCGGTGTTCGGCGCGCGCCCGGTCATGGCGATGAACAGGTCAAGGTAGTCGGGATGTTTCACCGTGCGCGCGCCGATCACGGAATTCGCATAAATGACGGCATTGGATTCGGACCAGCCGATCAGCTCGCCTTCGACGGGGATATCCTCGAGGAGATAGGGCGCGCAGGTGAATGTCGGGCGGGCACCCATTTTCACGTAAGCGTCGGCAAGTCGACTTGCCTTCCCGCCGAATTCGGGGACAACACCCTGTGACCGCCAGTTTTCGCGATCCACCGAAATGGCGTTGATCGTTGTCGGAATAAGGGTCTTCGCACCCATGTCCCGCATCTTTTCCGCGAAGTCGAGATTGGCATCATGGGCCAGGATGCATCCATCGATGTGCCCCCGTCCGACATCGACGAACCCCTTAGCGCCTTGCGCGGCACCCATCAGGCAGAGGACCTCCATTGCAATCTGCAGGGCGGGGCCTTCCCGTCCTTCGAGAAGCCTCCGATCCTTAGTGCCGAGATCGACCATGTCCGGATGGAGCTGGTGCAAGGCAATCGAGGCTCCATTGAACCGCAGGTCATGCGGCGAGATGGTCGCGCGCGTTGCGCGGGACAGATCGGCGTAGACCTCCGCCGGGAGCCGCAAGACGACGAGCGGTGCGTCGAACAGCTTTCCGGCGATCATCGCGCCCAGCGTGAGAATGTTCTCCTCCTCGCGAAACACGAGGGCCGCTGGTGCGTGTCCGTTGCGCGCCAGTTGCAGCAGGACGCCGCTGCCGCTGCATGACCCGCGGGAGGTCGGCATCAGGACGATCCGACCGGCCAGTGCGGCCCCGTGATCGGGGTGATGGGCGTCGATGATTCGGCCCGTGTCCGGATCGACCCCGCCCCAGAAGCTTAGCCCCTCGCTGCAGGCGACTACCTCCGCATCCGCGTTGCCCGGCACGAGGGCGGTTGCGGTCGTCGCGCGTGCATCGATCATGACTGGCCCCCGATCGCTCGCACGATGTAGTCGGCGATCATCAGGTCCAGATGCGCGCCGCCCCCGTTCTTGAAGATAGTGATCTCGTCGGCGGACGTTCTCGCCGGGCGGGCCACTTCGATCAAGTCGTATAAGTCCGCCCTAACGTCTGCCTCCGTGATGATCCCGGCCGCAATCGGAATGGTCAATTCACCGATGTGGTGGACCGTCGTGTCGCGGCTGTCGACGAAAAGGGTCCCTTTGCGCATCAGCACGTCATCCGCCTCGCGCATGTCGGCCTTGAACGCGCCGATCAGGTCGATATGCGTTCCGGGCGAAATCCAGTCGCCCCTGAGAACCGGATCACGCGCCATGGTGGCGGAACTCACGATGTCGGCGGCGGCCGCGAAGCCTGACAGATCGTCGGCCACGATCACGTTGGCGTCCATATCATCGAGACCCTCGACGAGAGCCTGTGCCTGCTCGGGTCGCCGGGCCCAGATCGCGATCTGTTCGAGCGCGGGAAATGCACTGGCGTATCCGCGCACCAGCGCCTCCGCGATCTCCCCTGCCCCGACGATCAGCAGACGCCTGCTGGCGGGCGGCGCCAGAAGTTGGGCCCCCAAAAGGGAATCGCTGACGGTCTTGACCTTCGTCACGAGGCGACTGTCGATGATCGCTCTCAGGCTGCCTGTATCGGGGTCATACAGCATCATGGCGCCCTGCGTGGTCGGCAGGTCCCGGACCGCGTTGTCGCGGACGACGGTGACCGCCTTCACCCCGAACCCGAAACCCTCGATGTAGGCGGACCGGTTCAGAAGCGTCGCATCCGATGGCCCAAGGAAGACATCCGCGATTTTCGCGCGCGGCAGGAGGTGTCCCCGGCGCAGCGCATCGACGGCATCGTGCCATGACATCAGGTCGAAGGCGTTCTCATAGCCGATATAGGTGTGCGTCAAAGCTGATCTCTCCTTCGCTTCGGGCGCGTGGGGCAGGCCGTGTTCGGCACGCCCTAATGACGCAGGATCTTCGAGAAGAAATCGCGCGCCCGGTCTGTTTTGGGCGTGTCGAAAAGCTCTGCCGGAGTGCCGGCCTCCACGATCTGGCCCGCATCCATGAAGACGACCTTGTCCGCCACCTCGCGCACGAACGCCATCTCGTGGCTGACGATCACCATGGTCATTCCTTCGTGCGCGAGTTTGCGGATCGCATCGAGGACTTCGTTGACCAGTTCGGGGTCCAACGCGGATGTTACCTCATCGAGGAGAAGGATCTGAGGCTTGAGGGCAAGAGCCCGCGCCAGGGCCACGCGTTGTTGCTGTCCGCCCGAAAGCTGGTCGGAGTAGGCGTCGGCCTTGTCCGACAGGCCGACCAGTCCGAGAAGCCTTCTGGCCTCGGAGGTCACCTGGGCCTTGTCCCATTTCTTGATCTTGAGCGGGGCAAGCGTCAGGTTCTGCATCACCGTCATGTTCTGGAACAGGTTGTACTGCTGGAAAACGATCGCCATCCGGTCGCGGGCGGCCCGAACCTCTTTCGCCGACGAATAGTTCATCGTCTCACCGGCGATATCGACTTCGCCGGCGGTGATCGGCGTAAGACCCATCAGGGCACGCAAAACGGTAGACTTGCCGGATCCGGACGGCCCGACAAGGGCTGCGATCTCTCCCTTCTCGATCGAGAAGGTTATCCCCTTGAGGACTTCAAGCGCGCCGTATTTTGCGCGCACGTCGCTGACCGCGAGGTGTGCCAAGGCGTTTCTCCAGATATTGGCCGAGCATGCTCAGCGGAAACGACAGAAGGAAATAGCAAAAGGCGATCGTGCCGAATACGAGGATTCCGGAATACCCCTGATTGTTCAGCTCCTTGCCACGAAACGTAAGCTCGAAGACACCGACCTGGCTGACCAGCGCCGTGTCCTTGATGAAACTGACCGCGAAGGCGATCGCGGGTGGGACGATCACCGGCCAGGCCTGTGGGAGAACGATGCGCAAGTTGGTCTGCAAGCGCGACAGGTTCATCGCCTGTGCGGCTTCCACCTGTGCCTGCGGGACGCTTTCCAGACCGCCCCGGATGATGTCGGCCGTATAGGCGACCGCGTAGAGGCAGATCGCGATGACCGCTATGGTAAAGAGCGAGGCATCGGGCGTGACGGCCTGAATGAAGAACAGCACCAGATAGACGACGACGATGAACGGGATCCGGCGGAACACCTCGACGTAGAGAACGCAGACCCAGCGCAGCGGCAGTGCCCAGGCCCCGGGGGTCTGACGCAGAAAGACCAGCACGAATGCGAGGCCGAAGCCGATCAGGCAACCGACCACCGTCATTGCAAACGTAAGACCCGCGGATTCGAGCAGCAGGACCATGTTCTGTGCCGAGAAAAAGCGTGGGATCTGTTCCAGGATGCGGTCCATCAGAAGATCCTCGCCTTCACGCGGAAGGCCCAGCGTCCAAGCAAGGCAAGGCCGATCGACGCGATGAACGTCAGGACGACGTACATGCCTGCGACGACGGTGAAGTATTCGAGCCAGCGATAGTTGACGCTGGACAGGTTGATCGCCTGCCCCGTCAACTCATCGACGCCGATCAATGCCCCGACCGAAGTGCCCATCACCAGAACGACGATGAAGAAATTCGCGAGGGCCGGATAGATCGATTTCGCGATGTGCGGCACGATGATGTAGCGCACCTGCTGGACCAGCGACATGCCGAGTGTCTGTCCGGCCTCGATCTCGGTAAGACGAACCGACAGGAACCCGGCCCGCAGGATCAGCGTCAGGTAGGCGCCCGCATTCAGGGTCAGGCCGATCAGCAGACACGTCTCGTTCGACCAGCGCACACCGACTTCGGGCAAACCGAAATACAGGAAATATATCTGGATGAGCGCCGGCGTGTTGGTGATGAACACGACATAGGTGTCGACCAGCAGCCGGATCGGCCAAGGCGCATAGGACTTCAGGGCGGCGCAGACCAGGCCGATGATCGCGCCGCCGGCGAAGGCGAAACAGCCTAGCTGAAACGTCAGCCAGGCCCCCTCGAGCAAGTCAGGGAAATTGTCCCAGACGACGCCGAACTGAAAATTGTAGTTCATATGACTGCAAGCGGTCGAAGGCCCCGGCTTCCAGGCGGAAAGCCGGGGCGCACGGTTTCGATCCCGTCAGAAATAGGGATTGGGTTCGACGCTGCGAAGCATGGGCGAGCCGTAATGTGTCTCCCACGTCTCGTTGATCATGCCGGAAGAATGCATGTTGTAGAGCGCGATGTTGAGAACCTCTGTCAGGTTCTCGTTGCCCTGGCTGACGCCGATGGCGCAATAGGCCACGAAGATCGGGTTCTCGACGACGCGCCAGGTCACGTCGGGATAGTTCTCGGTGAAGGCCATGAAGAAGTCGATGTTCTCGACAATGGCATCCGCCCGTCCCTGCCCCACAAGGCGCACGGTATCGGCGAGCGTGTCGACAAGCTCCACCTCAACGTTCGGCATGTTCTCGGCGATCCAGTCGACGGTCCAGTTGCCGCGCATGTTAGCGAGGGTCACGCCTTCCTTGTTGAAGTCCTCCCAGGTGTTGCCCTCGATCTTGTCGGTCGCCAGAACCGCGAGCACCTCGGTATGAAGGGGCACCGTGTAGTCGATCAGCTTGGCACGCTCGGTGTTGCGCGTCAGGGCACCAAGCGAGATATCGATGCGGTCGGACACGAGGAACGGCACCCGCTGCGGCGTTTCGGTCGGAACCCATTCCACCTCGACACCGAGGGCCTCGGCCAGAGCGTTTCCGACGTCGATGTCGAACCCTTCCCACTCGCCCGCGCTGTTGCGGGTGCTCATGTTCGGAAAGTTCGGATTGATCCCGATGCGCAGCACGCCGTCCGAGAGAATATCATCGAGGCTCTTGGCGTGGGCGGCGGTAATGCCGGCGGTTGCCATCGCAAGCCCCGCGATGGCCGCCAGGAATTGTCTCTTCAGCATGTGTCGTCACTCCCTTGTTGGTCGACCCTCCCAAGGGTCTGTTCCAATGACTTTCGGGGTCGTTGCCCGCAAATGTGCGCAAAACGAACTTTTGTGCGCGTTCAGCGTCAGCGAGATTCCGCTTTCTGTCAATCCCTGATCACGGTTCAGCCCCGGCGCGTCGGGGCGACCTCGGCTTCCGCCTCTATTTCCACCGCATAGGGCCCGATCAGCTGAATGCCCGCGATCAGCGTATTGGCGGGCAGGACCTGCCCGAAGTAGCGGGCGTGGACCCGCGACACCGCTTCCCAGTCGTCGGCGTCGCGAAGGTATATCCGGGTTCTCACGATATCGTCCGCTGTGCCGCCGAGCGAGCCGACCGCCGCCAGGATCTTGTCGAGCGCATAGACCGCCTGCCCTTCGACATCGCCTTCGCAGACGGGGTTGCCATGCGGATCGGTGGCGGTCGTCCCGCTGACCCGGATGCCATTTCCGACCCGGTGGGCCCGGGCAAACCCGGCCTTCGCCTCCCAGATCGACCCGCTCAGTGCGCGGGTCCTGTCGGGACGGCCGGGCGCAGGCACCACATCGAAGACGGGGGGTAGCGCGTCCAGATGATGGCTGAGATCCCCGGAGGCGGTCAGGAAGGGCGGCTTGCGGTATTCGTCGCCGCAATCGCCGGGGATGTCGTCGAGCGCGCGCGTCGCCGCATCGAGCACGGCCCGGTCTTCGTCGTCAAAGGCGACGGCAAGCGCCTTCAGATTGTCTTCGCGGTGTTCCGCTTCGCCAAGCCGTGCACCGATGATCGTTGCCCGCACCGCGCCATGCCCCAGAACCCAGGCCGAGGCGACATTGGAGACCGAAACGCCATGCTTGTCGGCCACGGCCTTCAAGACCTGCATCAGCGACTGAAACCTGTCCCATCCGCCGCCCGCGTCGATGAAGCGCTTGTATTTCATGCGGCTCCAGTCGGGGATGTCGGTCGGTTCCGCCGCGCCGATCCAGCGCTCCGACAGAAAGCCGCCGCCAAGCGTCCCGAAGGCAAGGATCGCTACGTCATTCGCCAACGCGACCTCCGAAAGCTCCCGCGCCGCGCGGCGGTCCAGCAGGGAGAAGCAGACCTGGTTCGAGGCGATTTCGACGCCGTGCCGGAGCAACATGCGCAAGTGGGCCGCATCGAAATTGGTCAGTCCGATCTCGCGGAGCAGTCCCTCCTGCCGCAGCCGCATCAGGGTCTCGAAGGCGTCGAGATATTCCGGCGACTCGTAGCGCCACCAATGAAACTGCATCACGTCGACGCAATCGACCTCGAGCCGCTCCAATGCCGTCTCGATGCCTTTGCGCACCACGTCGGGCGTCATCGGTCCGGGCGGCGGGCACCATTTCGTCAGGATCGTGGGCGGGTCCTCTCCCGCTGCGACCATTGCCTTTCTCACCATGCCCGCAACGATCTCGGCGCTGCCGTAGTGGTCCGCCATGTCGAAGGTGTCGAAGCCTGATCGGGCATACGCGCGCAAGGCCTCCGCCGCGCGGTCCAGATCATAGGCTTTCCCGTCCCGCTCCTGATCGGCCATCTGCCACAGTCCCGTGATCAGGCGGCGGATCGGAACGTCGCGCCCCAGTTTCGTGCGGTCAGGGTGTCCCATGCGCTTGTCCGTTCCTTTTTTTGATTTCGTCCGAGTGTTCTGAATTCCCGTTGCGCCTACAACCGCGAACTGGCCAGATGGTGGCATGCGCATTGGTCTGATCGTCAACCCATTCGCGGGCCTCGGAGGGTCTGTCGGCCTCAAGGGAACCGACGGCCCGGACACGGTCGCCGAAGCGATGCGGCGCGGCGCAGAGGCGCAGGCAGGCCCGCGCGCACGCCTTGCACTGACCCGACTTGCCGACAGGGTTCCGGGGGCTGCGATTTGCCTTGCCGCCGGCACATTGGGCGCCGACTGGGCGCAGGGCCTGGACCTTCAGGCAACCATCGTCGACGTCGACGCTGTCACCGGAACGGCCCGCGACACCAAGGAAGCCATACGCGCGATGGGCCCTCTCGACGTGATCGTATTTGCGGGCGGTGACGGGACCGCGCGGGACGTGGCCAAGGTTGCCGATGGCGCGGCCCTTATGGGGATACCCTGCGGTGTGAAGATGCATTCCGGGGTTTTCGCCGTTACACCCAATGCCGCCGGAGCGATGATGGCGGACCTGATCGGCGCGCCCGACCGTGTGGCCTGGACCCCAGACGCCGAGGTCATGGACATCGACGAGGTCGCCCTGCGGCAAGGCATCCTGGCCCCGCAGCTTTACGGCCTCGCGCGCGTTCCCGCCTCTCGCAGCCTCATGCAGGCGTCGAAGGGCGGGCCCCGCCTCGACGCGACGCGCGCGCTGGCCGGGGCGGCGCAGAATGTCGTGTCCGGAATGGACGCGGAAACGGTTTACGTCATCGGCCCCGGCACCAGCGCGGGCGCCGTAATGACCGCAGCGGGACACAAACCCACGACGCTTGGCGTCGATGCAATGCTGAACCGCGACGTTCTGGCCCGCGACGTCAGCGACAGCATGCTGCAGGGTCTGACACGGGGCCGGACCGTGCGGGTCGTCCTTGGGGTGACGGGGCAGCAGGGCTTTCTGCTTGGTCGCGGCAACCAGCAGATCGGCCCCTCGATTATCGCCAGGGCGGGGCGCGACGGGCTGATCATCCTGGCCACCGAGGACAAGCTGAACGCCTTGGCCCGGCCCCGCCTGCTCGTGGATACGGGACGCGCGGACCTGGATGCCGAACTGGAAGGGTTCGTGCGGGTCATGACGGGGGCCAGGCGCGAGATGATGATGCGGATCGCTTCCTGTTGATTCGTGTTGTGCGATATGCGAACATTTGTGCAGTAATTGAGAACCTGCCGTTTGCCCAAGAACTGGGGAGCTCCATATGACCGAAACCGTTCGCGCACATCCCTGGATGGCCAACTCCGCGCCCGGCGCGCTGCAGGCGATGCTGGATGAGATCGGGGCCAGATCCGTCGCCGAGGTTTTCGAACAGATTCCGCAAGACCATTTCCGAAAGGCGCCGCTCGATCTGCCGCCGACCTTGTCGTCCGAAATCGCCCTGAAACGCGATCTCGTCAGCAAGCTGAAGAAGAACCAGGATTGTGAGTCGAACCTCAGCTTTCTGGGGGCGGGCGTGTGGCAACATCACGTGCCCGCCATCGTGGATGAAATCGTCGGGCGGACGGAATTCGCGACGAACGTCTGGGGCAGCTATCAATCGGACCATGGACGAAATCAGGCGTGGTTCGAGTTCTCGTCCCAGCTTGGTGCGCTGCTCAATCTCGATGTGGTACAGCTCCCGGTCTACTCATGGGGCTGTGCCGTCGGGCATGCGGTCCGGATGGCGCAACGGATCACCGGCCGCTCCAAGGTGATCGTCTCGCAACTCTCCGATCCCGAGCGGTTGTCGGTCCTGCGAACCTATTGCCAGCCGACGGCGATGGAGAGCCACATCGAAGTGATCCTTGTCGCCGTCGATCCGACGACTGGCCGCATCGATCTGACCGACCTGAAATCCAAGCTGGGCGCTGACGTTGCCGCCGTCTATTTCGAGAACCCCGCATATCTCGGAACGATCGAGGCCGAGGCGGCCGAGATTGCGCGCCTGACCCGTGCGGCCGGCGCCGAGACGATCGTCGGTGTCGATCCGATTTCCCTTGGGGTGATGACGGCCCCCGGCGATTACGGTGCAGACATCGTGACGGGGCCCGTGCAGCCGCTTGGCGTTCACATGCAGTGCGGCGGAGGCGTCGGCGGGTTCATCGCGTCGCGCGACGAAGAGAAATACGTGCTCGAATACAACGGCTTCCTGGTCTCCATCGTCGAGACGCTGACCGAAGGAGAAGTCGGCTTCGGCCTCGCCTGTCCGCATCAGAACTCCTACGGCTCGCGCGAGCACGGCAAGGACTGGACGGGCAACTCGACCTATCTGTGGGCGATCGCGGGTGCCGTCTACATGAGCCTTCTCGGGCCTGAGGGGTTCCGGGAGGTTGGCACCCTGATCGTGGGTCGCGCGCGCTATGCCGCGAAATGCCTGTCCGAGGTTCCGGGCGTCAGGATCGTCTGGCCGGACACGACCTTCAAGGAATTCGTCGTGAACTTCGACGACACCGGCAAGACGGTGGCGCAGATCAACGACCTGCTGCGCGCACGCGGCATATTCGGTGGAAAGGACATCTCAGCAGAGGACAACGCGCTCGGCCAATCCGCGCTCTTTTGCGTCATCGAAGTCCACACTGCCGCAGACATCCGTCGCCTCGCCGATACACTCAAGGAGGTTGTCGCATGACCCGCATCCCCGAATTCCACGCCGCGAAATGGAATGAACCGGTGGTCATGGACATGGGTCGCCCCGGCGCCCGCGGCCAGCTTTTCCCCGCGCCGGAAGACGAAGTGACAAAGGCCGTCGGATCGGACCTGATCCCCCAAGCGATGGCGCGCAAGGACCGCGCGGAGTTGCCGGAGATCACCGAGTTCGAGGCGCAGCGGCATTACCTGCATCTCAGCCAGATGACCCTCGGGATGATGGGCATCAGTCTGTTTGGCACGTGCACCATGAAATACAATTCCAAGACAGCCGAGTATGCGACGTTGCGCCCAGAGCTGGCCGAGGTGCATCCCTATCAACACCCCGACACGCTGCAGGGTGTGCTTGAGATCATCCACGATTTCGACAGCATCCTGCGCAGCCTGTCGGGGATGGATCAGTTCATCTTCCAGGCAGGCGGCGGGGCCGACGCGGCCTACACGATGACGGCAGTCGCACGCGCCTATTGGCAGGACCGGGGCAAGCTGGACCAACGCACCGAGATGGTGACCTCGGTTCAGGCGCACCCCTGCAATCCGGCGACGGCAGCAGCGGCGGGCTTCAAGGTGGTGAACCTGCCACTGGAAGAAAACGGATATCCGTCGCTCGAAGCGCTGAAAGCGGCCATCAGCGAAAAGACCGCGCTGATCATGATCAACAACCCTGACGACATGGGCATCTACAATCCGGAGATCAAGGAATGGGTGCGGGTCGCGAAGGAGGCGGGGGCCCTGTGCTTCTACGATCATGCCAACTTCAACGGCGTCATGGGCAAGCTTTCGGCGCGGGAGCTTGGGTTTGATGCCTGCATGTTCATGCTGCACAAGACCTTCGGCGCCCCGAAGGCGGGCGGAGGACCCGCCGTTGGGGCCTATGGCTGCTCGGAAGAACTGGCCCCCTACCTGCCCTGTCCGGTGGTGGTGAAGGAGGGCGATCGCTATGTCCTCGACGACGACCGTCCGAAGTCCGCCGGAAAGGTCCGAGAATTCTGGGGGAATGTGCCGCAGGTCGTCAAAGCCTATGCCTGGGCGCGTGCCATGGGCGCCGAGGGCATCCAGCTGGCCTCGGACATATCGGTCGTGGCGAACAATTACATGGACAAGAAACTGGCCGAGATACCCGGCCTTGCAATGTCGAACCCGTCCATCAAGTCGCACCGCATGGAGATGACCCGCTGGTCGCTTGCGCCGCTGACAGAAGAGACCGGCGTCACCACGGTCGACTTCGCCAACCGGATGGCGGACTACGGCATCGACCCCTACTGGATGAGCCACGAGCCATGGATCGTGGCAGAGCCGTTCACACCGGAAGCGGGCGAGTTGTGGTCCAAACAGGATATCGACACCTGGATCGCTGTGATCGCGCAGATCGCCGAGGAGTCCCGGACGAATCCGGCGCTGGTCAGGACGGCGCCGCACAATCAGGCCATAGCGCAGGTCCGGGGCGACGCCTTCGAGGACCCGTCGAAGTGGGCCATGACCTGGCGAGCCTACCGGCGCAAGATCCTCGGCGACGCCAAGGCCAAGGGCGTCGCCTGAGCCATGGCGGCATCCGCATCAGTCGAGCAGAACCGAAATGCCCTTGAGGTCGATCGACGGGGCATGTCCCATGACGAGGTCCGAGACGACGCGGGCCGTCATCGGTCCCGCGCTGAACCCGACCCAGGGGAACAGCGCAAGAAAGAAACCGGGGATGCCCGGCGCCTCGCCGATGATCGGCCTCCAGTCGGTCGTCCCATTGACCCATGCCGTCCAGCTTCGGATCGCCCGGGCCGGTGCAAGCCGCGGCACGACGCCAGCGGCCATGGCCATGTTGCCCGCGAAATTGACCGGGTTCGTCGCCAGCCCGCCATGCGGTCGAATGTTCGCGGCCCAGCCGCCGCCAATGACGCAGCCGCCGTTCGGTGCCTGCTTGAGCGACAGTTTTCCCGCCGCGGAATAGACAAGGTGCTGGATCAGCGGGGCGATCGGTTCGGTGACCGTGACCTGGAGCGGGAAGCCGCCAAGATCGATTTTCATGCCAAGCATCGCGGCGATCTGGGCCGCTTTCGCGCCGGCCGTGTTCACGAGCTTGTCCGCCTGAAATACGCCGCGCGGTGTCGTCACGTGAAAGTCCCCTGCCCGTCCGGCAATGCCGATCACCGGCGTGTCGCGGTACAGGATGGCGCCCGCCGCCTCGGCGGCCCGCGCGATGGCCGGCGTGGCACGCAGCGGGTTGGCCTTGCCCTCTCCGGCGCAGAACCCGCCGCCGATCGCGTCTTCGGAAAGATAGGGTGCCCGCGCGCGCAGGTCTTCCCGGCCCAGAACCTGCGTTTCGATCCCGACACGCGACTCGACGCGGGCTTTCGCTTCAATCAGGCGCATCTGGTCCGGAGTTGTCGCCACGACGATCCCACCGCCCAATTTGACGTCAAGGTCTTCACCGACTTGCGCCCCCAGATCCTGCCACATCGCGATGGATGCCTTGAGAAAGCGCAGCGTCGGTGCATAGCGGCGCGCCCAATCCTCTCCGTATTTCACGAATTCCGGGTATTGGAGTTGCAGATGCAGAGACCCCGCATTCGCCCCGGAGGCCTGGGCCCCCAGATCACCCGCCTCCAGCAGGGCGACGCGCGCGCCGCCGCGCGCGAGGAACCATGCCGTCATCAGACCGACGATGCCGCCACCGATCACGACAACATCCACGCGGGTCATGCCGCGTCCATCCTCAAGAGGGCCGAACGATGAAACCGACCTATTCCGGCAGTCATACCGTCGCCGTCACCCCGTTCACGCCCGGTGGTGCCGAAATCGATTTCGAGGCCTGGGAAGGGTTTCTCGACTGGCAGGTCAGTTGCGGCGTGCCGGGCGTGATCATCCTCGGGACAACGGGCGAGTTTCTGACGATCAGCGACGCGGAACGGACGGCCTTCATCAAGCACACCGTCAATTACGTAAACGGGCGCATGGTGGTCTGGGCAGGGACGATGAACGCCTACACGCCGCACGCGGTTCGGTATTCGAAAGAAGCCGAGGATCTGGGGGCAGACGGCCTGATGATCATTCCGCCCTATTACTACACTCCGACCGAGGAGGAGATCTTCGCCTACTACCGCGCGATCTGCGACGCGCAGGACTTGCAGATCATGCTCTACAACAACCCCTACACCTCGAATGTGGACATGTCGGCGAAGCTGGTCGGCCACCTCGCCAAAAGCTTCGAGCAAATCAGGTACATCAAGGAAGCGTCCCAGCGCATCGAGCGCATTCACGACATCATCGTGGAAAGCGACGGCCATATGAACCCGTGGGCGGGTCAACGCGTGCTGGAAAGCTACAAGATGGGCGCGAAGGGATACGTGAACCCCTATGGCAACTATATCCCGCGCGCGTCGGTGAAGTTCGTGGAATGGGCCGAACAGGGCCGTTGGGACGACGTTCATGCGGTGCAGTCGATCATCTCGCAATTCGACACCATCATAACCAAGGGGCATCCGCTTTACGGCCACCAGTGCTATTCCAAGGCGCTGGCGGCGGCGGCGGGACATCCGGTCGGCGACGTGCGCGCGCCGATCACCACGTTCGAGAGCCTTGGCGCGGAGGGGCGGGAGCGCGTGGCCCGGATGGTCCCCCTGATGCAGGAGCTGGACGCCATCGTGAACGCGATCGAGGCGCAGCCGGCAGCTGCGGAATAGGCTCATCTGATGTAGGCCGCGCCGTTGAGGTCGATCGTGGCACCGGTCAGGTGCCGCGCCCGGCCCTCGGCCAGAAAGACGGCCAAGTCGGCGATCTCGGATGGCGGGACCCATTCGCCCATCGGCAGCGTGGCGGTCACGGCTGTCTCGCCTCCCGTATTGGCCGCACTGTCGACGGACATCTGGGTGCGCACGACACCCGGCGCGATGACATAGGCAAGGATGCCCTTCGCAGCATAATTGCGCGCAACGGTCTTGGTCGCCGCCGCGATGGCCGCCTTGGAGGCCGCGTAGGAAATCGCGCCCGGGTTCGACGTGCCACGGGTCGTGACCCAGCTGCCGATGGAGACGACCGCACCTTGCGCTCCGGCCTCAAGCCAGGCGCGCACCGAATGTCGAAGCAGGCGCGCGGGCGCGTGGACATTGACCGCCATGGACGTGGCCCACGCCTCATCCCAGGCTTCGATCGGGTCCTCGATACCGCCGGCCTGCCGCATGATTCCCGCGTTGTTGACCAGCACGTCGATCCGTCCGAAGGACGCGACGGCCTCTGCCCAGAATCCATCGACGGCGGCCATGTCGCTGAAGTCGGCCTGAAGCAGCGTTGCCTGTCCCGGCGCCGCTTGCGCCGTCGCCTCCTCCACCCCGGCCCGGTCGCCGCCGTAGTGGGCCACGACCCGCGCCCCCGCATCGATCATGGCCGTCGCCGTCGCCGCGCCGATCCCTTTCGACGCGCCCGTCACGACGACGGTTTTCCCCGCGAGTCTGCCCATGTTTTAGTTCCTCGAGACGAATGGTGTGGACCGCAGCTTTGGATTGCAGCGGGCATAGGGCGCAGGCAACGAAATTTCTTCGTCCAAAGCCACTGCTGCCTTCCAGGCCCAGCGCGGGTCCCACAACATGCCCCGAGCCAGGGCGACCATGTCCGACTGTCCCGTGCGCAGGATCGTCTCCGCCTGAACGGGATCCGTGATCTGACCGACCGCCATGGTCGGCATGCCGGTCTCTGCGCGGATACGGGCCGAGAAATCGACCTGGTATCCGGGTCCGGCAGTGATCTTCTGCGCCTGATCGATGCCGCCCGACGACACATCGACCATGTCGCAGCCCATGTCCCTGAGGGCGCGGCAGAACGCGATCGATTGGTCGATGTCCCAGCCACCTTCGATCCAGTCGGACGCAGACAGCCGGACCATGACCGGCTTTTCCTCCGGAAAGGCGTCGCGGACGGCCCGAAAGACCTCGAGCGGGTATCGCATGCGGTTCTGGAGGCTTCCGCCGTAGGCGTCGTCACGCCGGTTCGTGATCGGCGACAGGAACTGATGCAGCAGATATCCGTGCGCCACATGAAGCTGGATGATGTCAAAGCCTGCCCGATCCGCGCGACGGGTCGCATCGACGAAGGCCTGCTTGACGCGGCTTAGGTCCGCGTCCCCCATCGGGTCGGGCGCGGGCCAACCGGGCAGATAGGGCACCGCGGACGGGGCCGGCGGATGCCATGCGCCGTCCCCCTCGATCATGCCGCCGCCGAGCCATGGTGCGACGGTACTGCCCTTCCGACCGGAATGTCCAAGCTGAATGCCGACCGCCATCTGTCCCACGGATTTCATGAAGGACACGATCCGCGTGAACGCCGCTTCCGTGTCGTCATCATAGAGGCCCGTGCATCCGGGTGTGATGCGGCCCTCAGGCTCGACGCCCGTCGCCTCGGTGAAGATCAGCCCTGACCCGGACAGGGCGAACTGGCCGAGATGCACAAGGTGCCAGTCTTGCGGCACGCCGTCCCGGGCGGAATACTGACACATCGGCGCGACGGTGATCCTGTTGGGGATCGTGAGGCCCCGAAGCGTGATCGGGGAAAACAGAGTGCTGGCCATTTGCCGTCCTTCATTTCGGATTGCCCCACGCGTTCGTGCGGTATAGAAACATTTGTGCGTAGATTGAACAGGTCTGCCAAGCCTGACAAGTGGAAAGGGACCCCACCCAGATGACCAAGCTTGACGTCGCGGCCAGTACGTTTCCGTTTCTCTACTCCCATGATGGCCTGGGGGCGATGAAACATCTTCAGAGCCTCGGCTACGACATCTTCGAGCTGATGATCTTTCCGCCGCACTGCTGGCCCCGCGAACTGTCCACCGGGCAATCGACGGAATACGCAGCCTGGCTGGCTGGCGAGGGTCTTCGGGTGTCGTCCCTGTGCTATCCGCTGCTCGACAACAATCCCAACGGAGTCGACAGGCTGATGCGGGAATACACGCTGGACCGTTATCGGGAAGCAATCGATTTCGCGGCCCAGATATCCTGCCCCTACGTCGTGGCGATCCCCGGTCCGGTCAACAGCCTGATCAACCCGCCGCATCAGTGGATGCTGGACTGGTTCGTGGAGGGCATGAAGACACTGGTGGCCCATGCCAAGGGCACGGGGGTTCAACTCCTTCTCGAAAATGTGCCGTTCACATATCTGCCCACGGCGCAGGACATGGTGGAGACCGCCAACCTGATCGACCCCGAGATCGGCATCAACTTCGACGTCTGCAACAGCGCCTACATCAAGGAAGACCCTGCCGCCGCGATCCGGATGATGGGGAACAAGGTGAAGAACGTGCACATTTCCGACAGCGGATACGATGAGTTCGTCCATGCGCGTCTTGGCACAGGCGTCGTCGAACCGGGCCCTGTCGCCGCGGCCCTGACCGAGATCGGCTACGATGGCGTGACCGTGCTCGAAATCATCGCCGATGCCCTTCAGCCCGGTGCTGATCCCGACGGCGACATCAAGGCCAGCCACGAAATCCTCGCCGCGGCGGGCTGGGCGCCGCTCGGCTAGAGCAGTCCCGCCTCGACGGGCAGAACCGTTCCGGTCATGCCGCCGGACGCATCCGACGCCAGAAAATGCGCGGCATTGGCCACGTCCGTCTCGGTCGCCATCCTGCCGAGGGCGGTTTCGGCGGTCATGGCCCGCAGAACGGTTTCAGGATCCGGTCCGCCGCTGCCATGGCGATGCGCGATACGTCCAAGCAACGCGCCGGTCGCGATCGGGCCGGGCGCGAGCGCGTTGACGCGAATGCCGTCCGGCCCGAGATCGAGCGCCGCAGCGCGCGTGATGCCGATGGCCGCGTGCTTCGATGCGGTATAGAGGGCCTGCTGGCCGTGGGCCCGATAGCCGTTGATCGAGGCCATGACGACGATCGAAGCGCATGCCGACCGACAGAGGACATCTGCGAAGGCCCCGATACTGGCCGCAATGCCCCAGGTGTTGATGGACATGACCCTTGCCCACTCCGCCGCCTCAACCTCCCTCAGGCCCCGCCACGGTGGGACCACACCCGCGTTCGCCACGAGAATGTCGACGGAACCCAGGTCATCTGCACAGTCCCCGAGGCGCTCCTTGGCGTCCGGTGCGCCAAGATCGCAACCGAAAAAGCCGAAGTCCTCGGGAAGGGTCATTCCGGATGTCTCAAGATCGACGATCACGACTCTGGCCCCGGATGCTGCCAGCCGGACGGCGATCGCCCGACCGAGACCGGATGCCGCACCCGTCACGACGGCAGTGCGACCGGCAAGATCTTGTGACGGGGCCATGCTCTGTAATCCTTCTTGCGGCGCGCTAGGTCACGGATGTAGTCGTACTTTTGTTCGCCATGCGCACCAACGCAAGGGAAAGGTTCAGCTTGAGCATGAAGGCAGGCAACCGCGTCGTGATCCTGGGCGCAGGGTTCATCGGCATTTCGCTGGCGGCTGTCTTTGCCGATAGCGGCTGGCACGTGGTGCTGGTCGATCCCGACAAGGACCGCCTGCGCGCCGCGCCAGACGGCATCGAGCGTCAGACCGAAGCCATCGTCCTCGCCGGGCTGCAAAAGGGCCACCGGGGGCGCATCGACGTCGCGGCGTCCACCGATGGCCTTTTGGCTGCTGCGCAGCTCGTCGTCGAATGCGGGCCGGAAAACCTGGACATAAAGCGTGGCATCTTTGCCGACTTGCTGGCGACGACTGGCCCGGAGACGCCACTGGTCACGGCGTCCTCCGCCATCACGATCTCGCAGATCGTGCCCGACCCGGTGCAGCAGACCCGGTGCCTCGTCGCCCACCCCGTCAACCCGCCCGCCGTTCTGCGGCTGATCGAATTGTGCCCCGCGCCGGGAACGGCCGCACAGACCGTGCAACGGGCCGCAGCGCTTTTCGCCGACGCTGGGTTCGAGTCCGCGATCCTTGGACGCGAGATCGAGGGGTTCGTTCTGAACCGCCTGCAGGGCGCCGTTCTGCGCGAAGCCTACCGCCTCGTCGAGGACGGCATCGCCGCACCGGACGATATCGACAGGGTCATGCGTCTCGGGCTCGGCCCCCGCTGGGCCCTGTCCGGACCGTTCGAAACGGCCGAACTCAACACACCAGGCGGCATTACCGCCCATGCCGCCCGGATGGGTCCGGCCTACAAGCGGATGGGAGAGGCCCGCGGAGAGGTCGTCACCTGGTCCGCAGCGCTCGTGGCGAAAGTGGCGGCGGCCCGGGACATCGCCCGCGGAGATACCACGATCCCGGCGCGCGCTGCCTGGCGTGCCGGAGCCGTTGCGAGGATCGTCGCCCTTCGGGACCGACTGCTGAGAGGGGACGCATGACCGACGACACCTTTCTTTTCGACCGCAGACCCATCCCCTTTCGCCACGGACAATCCGTCGCCGCCGCCCTGACCGAAGCGGGGCAAAAGGCATTGCGCCAGACGGCCAAGGGTGCGGACAGGGGAATGTTCTGCGGCATGGGCGTCTGTCAGGATTGCCTCGTCACGGTAGACGGCATGCCGAACCAGCGCGCCTGCATGACGCTTGCAACCCCGGATCTGTCGATCCGGGCACAGGTCGCCTTTCCGGTCCTCGAGGACATGCCTGTGCCGACTCCCCCCGCGCCTGCCCGCATCCTGTCGCCAGACATCGCAATCATCGGCGCGGGCGCGGGCGGCCTGTCCGCAGCGATCGCTGCACGCGCGGCAGGCGCGAGCGTCGTGGTCCTCGACGAACGCAAGGTCGGCGGGGGGCAATACTACAAGCAGTCGGCGCGCCATCCGGCGCTTGATGCCCAACAGGCCGAGGGTGCGGAGCTGCTGGATCGCGCACGCGCCAGCGGGGCGGAGATCCTCGGCTCCGTCGAGATCTGGGGCGCCTTCGACGGCCCGCTGTTCCTGGCGGATATTGCGGGCGCGGCCCTGATCGTCAGGCCCAGGACGGCCATCGTCGCCACCGGCGCGTATGAGCGGCCGCGGATGGTGCCCGGATGGACGCTGCCCGGGGTCATGACGACGGGCGCTGCACAGACGTTGTGGCGTAGCTATCGGACCCTCCCCGGCAAGCGGGTCGCAGTCTGCGGATCGGGACCGCTCAATGCACAGGTCGCCCTGGAACTGGCGCAGGG
>JBARXR010000211.1:0-2554 GCA_049647445.1 Jannaschia sp.
ACATCAGCGCGGCCGGCAGGATCGCGTTTTCCGGGAACGGTTTCTTGACCGCATCCTTGACGGTGACCCAGCCCCCCTTGGACCCGGGAACGGCGCCCTTGACCATGATCAGGCCACGGTCGGTGTCGGTGCGGATGACCTGCAGGTTCTGCGTGGTGACGCGGGCGTTGCCCATGTGACCGGCCATCTTCTTGCCCTTGAACACCTTGCCGGGATCCTGGCACTGGCCCGTGGAGCCGTGCGACCGGTGGCTGACGGACACGCCGTGCGAGGCGCGCAGACCGCCGAAGTTCCAGCGCTTCATCGCGCCCTGGAACCCCTTGCCGATCGAGGTGCCCGAGACATCGACGTACTGACCTTCGAAGTAATGGTCGGCGATGATTTCCTCACCCACTTCGATCAGCGCGTCGGCATCGACGCGGAATTCCACGATCTTGCGCTTGGGCTCCACGCCGGCGTTCTTGAACACGCCGCGCATCGCCTGAGACGTGCGTTTGGCCTTCGCGGTACCGGCACCAAGCTGGACGGCGGTATACCCGTGCTTGTCGTCGGTCCGCTGGCCGATGACCTGCAGGCCATCGAGTTGCAGGACGGTGACGGGAACCTGACGCCCGTCTTCCATGAACAGGCGGGTCATGCCCACCTTCTTGGCGATCACTCCGGAACGCAGCATATCCGTGCCCTCCTCAGACCGAAATCTGGACGTCGACGCCGGCGGCGAGGTCGAGCTTCATCAGCGCGTCCACGGTCTGCGGGGTCGGGTCAACGATGTCGAGCATCCGCTTGTGCGTGCGGATTTCCCACTGGTCGCGCGACTTCTTGTCGATGTGCGGACCGCGCAGGACGGTGAACTTCTCGATCTTGTTCGGCAGCGGGATAGGCCCGCGAACCTGGGCACCGGTGCGCTTGGCGGTTGCGACGATCTCGGCGGTGCTGGCATCCAGCACGCGATAGTCGAACGCCTTGAGCCGGATGCGGATATTCTGGCTTTTCATGTCATAGTCCATGACGGCGGGTCGCCCGTTCCGGCGACCACATTCAAGTTGAGAGGAGGAGACCGGACCACCCTGCCCCCTCGTCGAACCCGAACGGAAAGCGGGGTGCGTGGCAACCCCGTCCGTAGAGCGCGGCGGATAGCGTGAGTCGCCCGTATACGCAACCCTTCTCCGCCAGCTTTCTTTGCAGGAAGTCCTGCCATTCCGGCCCCCCCCCCGACGTGCCATGGGCCCCTTGCGGGGGCCCTTGGCGGCACTGGCGGAGGACCTTCGAGACGAAAGCCCCCCCTGCCCCACGATCTTCGACATCGCGTGGTGGCGCGTCAGATCGTCGATTGCTCGACGATCTTCGACATCGCGTGGTGACGCGTCAGATCGTCGATTACTCGACGATCTTCGACACGACGCCCGCACCCACCGTGCGGCCGCCTTCGCGGATCGCGAACCGGAGACCCTGCTCCATCGCGATCGGCGCGATCAGCTCGACCCCGAACGACACGTTGTCGCCCGGCATCACCATCTCCGTGCCCTCGGCCAGCATCACGGTACCGGTCACATCCGTCGTCCGGAAATAGAACTGCGGGCGGTAGTTGGCGAAGAACGGCGTGTGGCGCCCGCCCTCTTCCTTGGTCAGGATATACGCCTCGGCCTCGAACTTCGTGTGCGGCTTCACCGAGCCGGGCTTGCACAGCACCTGGCCACGCTCCACGCCCTCGCGCTCCACACCCCGCAACAGCGCGCCGATGTTGTCGCCCGCCTCGCCGCGGTCCAGAAGCTTGCGGAACATCTCGACGCCCGTGCAGGTCGTCTTCTTGGTGTCCCGGATGCCCACGATCTCGATCTCGTCGCCCACGTTGATCACGCCGCGCTCGACCCGACCGGTCACGACCGTGCCCCGGCCCGAGATCGAGAACACGTCCTCGACCGGCATCAGGAACGGCTGGTCCACCGCCCGCGCAGGCGTCGGGATGAACTCGTCCACCGCCGCCATCAGCGCGCGGATCGACGTCTCGCCGATCTCCGGCATCGTGCCGTTCATCGCGTGCAGCGCCGAGCCCGGGATCACCGGAATGTCGTCGCCGGGATACTCGTACTTCGACAGAAGCTCGCGGATCTCCATCTCGACGAGCTCCAGAAGCTCCTCGTCGTCGACCTGGTCGACCTTGTTCATGTAGACAACCATCGTCGGGATGCCGACCTGGCGACCGAGCAGGATGTGCTCGCGCGTCTGCGGCATCGGGCCGTCGGCCGCGTTCACCACCAGGATCGCGCCGTCCATCTGCGCCGCACCCGTGATCATGTTCTTCACATAATCCGCGTGGCCCGGGCAGTCGACGTGCGCGTAGTGCCGCGCCTCGGTCTCGTACTCCACGTGCGCCGTCGAGATCGTGATCCCCCGCGCCTTCTCCTCCGGAGCCCCGTCAATCTGGTCATAGGCCCGGAAATCCCCGAAATACTTCGTGATCGCCGCCGTCAGCGTCGTCTTGCCGTGGTCAACGTGACCAATCGTGCCGATGTTCACATGCGGCTTGTTGCGTTCAAACTTTGCCTTCGCCATG
>JBARXR010000212.1:0-1585 GCA_049647445.1 Jannaschia sp.
CCCAACGGTCGGAGCGCGGATCGAACCGCGTCGCGCCGAAGAACGACAGCTTGCAGCGCAACATGTCGATAGGCATCAGGTCGGCGGCGATCGTGTTGTCGCGGATCTCGGCATAAGGCGCCTCCGCGATCGTCTGGACGCGGCGCACGGCGGCCCGCAACTCTGGCGCCCGCAGCAAGACCATGCCGATCGGGGTCGCGTCGTGCTCATCGGTCAGGGCCGCGTGCAGGGCTGCGGCGTCGCGCGCCGGGGCGAGTGGTTGTTCGAAGGCGGCGATCGGCTCTGCGTGACGCGCGCCCAGTCGCGGCTCCAGCTTTTCCTCGGAGACGTACCACGCGCGGGCACAGGCTTCAGGGGCGGACCAGTCCGTCCGCAGGGCGTCGGCGTGATCCGTCTCCAGAAGCGCCCGCACGTCCGCCACAGGCATCGTGGGATCGAAGGGATCGACGGATCCGGCGTCGGCAAGTCCAGCCGCAAGATCGTCGATCAGCGCGCCATGGGGTTCAAGCACCAGCGAGCGGACCAGTTCCTGGGCCTCTGGCTCCATCCCGTCCGTCAGGCGGCAGACGGACGCCCACGGGAACGGGCCGCGCAGGTGGGCCTGGGCCTCTATCTGGTGGGTCAGCCAGCACAGCTCCCGGATCAGTTGGGCCACGCGGACCCGCTGCCGGGGATGGGTCGAATGCCAATGACGGGCGTCGGCGCGGGCACGGGCCAGCAGGTCGGTGAACAGCGCGATCTCCGGGGCACTGGCGGCGGGCAGGGCGCAGACGCGCGCGATGGCCGTCTCTCGCGCCGCGATCCAGTTGTGCAGAAGACGCGGGTGGTTGATCAGGAACGGCGCCATCCCGAGACCGGTCGAATTGCCGATGCCGAGCGACGCGGCAAGCCTGTCGTCCAGAGCGACCGCATTCGCCCCGCCCCGAATGCCGGCCGCATGGTTGAGAAGGTCGCGCACGAAGGTCCGGATCAGGTAGACGGTCAGCATTTCGGCCTGGAACGGCGCTTGCAGTTCGGCGCGGTCGGCATAGACCTCCCGGTCGGCGGCGCCGAACTTGCCTGACCCGTACATCGCCGTGGTCCGCATCAGGTACCCGACTTCGGCCAGCGTTTCCGGTTCGGGTTGGCGACCCCGGGCAAGTCCGCTGACGACCGCATCCCACAGGCGCACGGAGCGGTTGGCGCGGGCGAGCGTCAGCTCCCGCTCCGACACGCGCCCGGCTTCCTGCAGCGGCACGTTTGCCGCAAGCCGCGCGATGTCGTCGTCCCCCGGCACGCCGTCGAACAGGGTGAAGGTCGCGTCCCAGGCCTCGGCGATCACCCGGTCGGAGCGTTTGTCGGCGGGCAGGTCGTGGGCAAAGGCGACGAGGGAATAGGCCCTGTCGGGTGTCCGGACGGTATAGACGGCGTGACCCACGCAGGCCGCATCGATGTCGAAGACGGCGCGCGCGACGCTCCAGCCCTCGGCCGCCATGCGCCGCGTCAGGAGCCGCATGAAACTCAGGCGCGTCTGATGCAGGCATCCGAGGCGGGCGAGGCGCATCACCACGCCGGGCTCGCGCAGGGACAGGTCTGGCAGATCCCT
>JBARXR010000213.1:0-2475 GCA_049647445.1 Jannaschia sp.
CAGCAGTGGCTGATCGTCCGCAACGCGCGCGGGGCCGAAATGCTGGGCGGTCTCGGGGATCGCGTCACGCTGTCGCCGGTCACGACGAAGGGCAGGCGCGCGGCGGCGGTCAAGGGCTTTGCCGCCAACACGGAGCGCGCCGCCGGGGGCCTGCCGCTGCGCCGGATGCCGGACTGGCTCCGCCCCGTCGTGGCATGGCTGCAACCGCGCATCGGACCGCGCGGCATGGAGTTCGCGCGGGCCCGCGTCGAGATGAAAGCGGTCGAAACGATCCTCCACCTGCGCCGGGCCATGCCGAACCGGATGCAGCACATGGTTCCCGATCACGTCTGGCGGCTGGCAGAACCCTATGGCTTGACGCCAGCGCCGGGAGAGCGCGCGGCGAGCAGGAAAAGCGACCAACCCAGGACGCCCTGACCGTGACGCGAAAGGGATGTTTCGTCGGTAAAGGTCAGCAGTCGGGCCAGATGACGCGGGGAGGGGGGTGCCTTCACGACGATCTGAAGCGGCAGCCCCTCGAACGTCGCCCAGTAGAACAGGTAATAGACTTGCGGGGACAACCACACGAAACCCGCAAAGAGCAGCGCGGCAACCCCGATCCTGACCGCAGGCCCGCGGAACCGGACGCGCCGCAGAAGGCCCAGCATCGGAAGGGACAGGCCAAGGGATATCGCCAGAACGCCGGCGATCTGTCCGGCGCTCAGGGTGAAAAGGCTGTCGTTGCCGTAGTCCAAAGGCCCCTGCTTTCTTTCGGCCCCCAAGGCTTCTGGGGTGGGCGCCCTGCGCTCGGGAGTCCGATCGCCCAGCCCATTGCCGCATCGTCCCACGATGCGGTAAGCCCCTGGAACGCAACCGCCAAGGCCCCCGCTTGACTTTATCCCGCCATCCCTTTGCCCGTCTCTGGACCGGCTACCTCCGCCGTCACCTGCCGTGGATCGCCGTCGCCGCCCTGCTGATGGCCATCGAGGGCAGCACCGTGGGCGCGCTCAGCTACATGCTCGAGCCGATGTTCGACACGGTTTTCGTGGCGGGACGCGGGGACCTGATCGTCTGGGTCGGTCTGGCGATCTTCGGATTGTTCGTCGTGCGCGGCATCGCGGGCGTCATTCAGCGCATCATCATGTCGCGCGTCGCCTTCACCGCGTCATCGCGGTTGCAACAGGACCTGCTGAGCCACGTCCTGCGCCTCGACAACGCCTATTTCAGCACGAACTCCCCCGGGCAGCTGATCGAGCGGGTGCAGGGCGACGTGCAGGCGATCCAGTCGATCTGGACCTCGATCCTGACCAGTGCCGGGCGCGATGCGGTCGGGCTGATCTCGCTGATGGTGGTCGCCATCATGGTCGATCCGATCTGGACACTTGTGGCCATCATCGGTGCGCCGCTGCTGGTGCTGCCCAGCCTGATCGTGCAGCGCTACATCCGGCGCAAGTCGGTGGCCCTGCGGGATATCGCGGGTCGGCGGACGACGCGACTGGACGAAATCTTTCATGGGATCACGCCGATCAAGCTCAACGCGATGGAGGCCTATCAGGAGGAGCGGTTCCGCCTCGCGACCGACGACATGGTCCGCGCCACCGTGCGGGCGCAGGCCGGACAGGCAACCGTTCCCGCGCTGGTCGATTTCGCGGTTGGCTTCGGATTTCTGGCCGTTCTGCTGTATGGCGGGCCGCAGATCATCGCCGGCGACAAGACCATCGGCCAGTTCATGTCGTTCTTCACGGCCATGTCGCTGGCGTTCCAGCCGCTGCGCCGCCTTGCGGGCGTGGCGGCCAATTGGCAGACGATGATGGCCTCGCTGGAGCGGATCTATGCGCTGCGGGACACCGTTCCCACGATTCTTGCGCCACCGAGATCGGGCAGCACCGCACCCAGCGACAGCACTGTGACGTTCGAGAACGTGGTCCTGTCCTATGGCGACAATCCCGTCTTGCGGGGCGTTTCGCTGGAGGTCCCGCAAGGCACCACCACGGCCCTTGTCGGATTGTCGGGTGCGGGCAAAAGCACCTTGTTCAATATCCTGACGCGTCTTGTGGACCCGTCCGACGGGCGGGTGCTGATCGGCGGTCGCGATATCCGCGACTGGTCGGTCTCCGATCTGCGGGGGCTTTTCTCGGTTGTCAGTCAGGACACCCTCCTGTTCGACGAAACCCTGCGCGAGAACCTCACGCTCGGGCGCGAGGCGGTGTCGGACGCGGACCTGCAAGCGGCGCTCGATGCCGCCCACGTCACCGATTTCGTGCGCGACCTTCCCGATGGCCTCGAAAGCCCGGCCGGTCCGCGGGGCGCGAACCTGTCGGGGGGTCAGCGGCAACGCGTGGCCATAGCGCGTGCCCTGCTGCGCGATACCCCCATCTTGCTGCTGGACGAGGCGACGAGCGCCCTCGACACCAAGTCCGAACGGCTGGTTCAGGAGGCCCTTGCGCGGCTGTCGGCCAATCGAACCACCCTTGTCATCGCGCACCGCCTGTCGAC
>JBARXR010000214.1:0-2732 GCA_049647445.1 Jannaschia sp.
CCGGACCCCGTGTCCGCGCGCCGCTGCCACGAAAACAGGCCCGGTTCGGGTACAAAGCCGACTTTTGACGTGGAAGGCGCCCCGTCCTGATGCCCCACACGCCCCATGGCGCAAGAAAGGACACCTCATGCCGCTGCCGAGCTTTCACATGATCGACGCCGCGCCGCAGCCGGTCGCGACGTTCTCCCATTGCTCCGAAACCGACGGTTGGGTGTTTCTGACGGGACAGATGCCCACCTGGCCCGGAGAGCCGGACCGTGCCCTGCCGGAGGGGGTCGCGGCGCAGACCGCGCGGGTGATGGACAACCTGATCCTCGTCCTCGAGGGCATGGGACTGGCATTGGAGAACGTGGCGCAGGCGCGGGTCTACCTGACCGAATTCGAACGCGACTACGGCACGATGAACGAAACCTATCAGGCCTATTTCGCTCCCGGCAAACTCCCGGCACGGACCTGCATCGGCGTCACCGGGCTGGCGGTTGGTGCCCTGGTGGAAATCGACATGGTGGCACGGCGGCCCTGACCTGGCGTCGCCCGGGTCCGGGCACCGTCGCACCCTGCGCGCCGAAAAGTCTTTTGGATCAAGCGACTTGGGAAAAATCTTGACGCAAGACTCTTGCACGCGTCAGCGCGGCAGGCGACCGGTTTCGATGGCCGTGGCCCACTCCTCCCGGCCGCGTGCCCGCGCGAACCGCGCCATCCGGGTCGTGTCATAGGGCACGGCAAGGAAGGTGACGTCCCAGCCCGCTTCGGTCCGTGTCAGAAGCGCGTACCGGGCCTCGGGCGATCCGGCTTCCATGACGTGCGGGAACGGCTCCGTGTCGTCATAGGCGGGCAGGCCCACGCTGCCGGGGTTCACGATGCGACGGCCGTCCGGCAGGGTCACAGCGCCGCAGATGTGCGTATGGCCGCACAGCAGGATCCCGTGCGGCGGCACGGCGCGTGCCGCGACCTCCACCGGATCGCGCGTCGTGACCTGCCCGTCCGGTCGCACCGTCTGGAGCCAGTAGGTCAGGTCGTCCTGCGGCGTCGCGTGGCAGGCGAAGATGTCGTCGCCCAGCGTCGCGGCGGGCGGCAGGGCCCGCAGCCAGCCGATATCCTCCTCCGACAGATCGTCGAAGGCGGCCCTGTCGGACGCGCCCATCTCGTCCGGGGACAGGTCGGCCATCCAGCGGTCGTGGTTGCCCCGGATCGAAACCATCGGGGTTGCGCGGATCAGGGCCATGGTTTCGGCGGCAACCAGAGGTCCGCTGACATGGTCCCCGAGGTTGACGATCAGGTCGACGGCGCGATCGCCGATATCGGCCAGAACGGCCGACAACGCGTCGGCATTGCCGTGGATATCCGCGATCACGGCGATACGGTCGGGGTTGGCGAGGGACATGCGTCCACCTGCGCAAAGCTGCCCCGGCCCGTCAAGCCGGACGCGATCAGAGCTTGAGCGCGGGGATGATCTGTTTCTTGCGGCTCATGATGCCGGGCAGGACGACGGCGTCCCCCGTCACGGTCGCGCCGAAGCTTTTCTCCGCGACGGTTTTCGACAGGGCATTGGGGATCAGCATCGTCGCCTCTTCGTTCAGGATGTCGACGACGAACAGAAGCACCTGCTCGACCCCGTCCTCGGACGCGACCGTCGGCATCGCGGCCATGATCGACGCCTTGCGGTCCAGCACGACCTTCGGGGACGTGGTTTCGAGGACAGAGACGCGGAACCTGGTGCCCTCGACGGCGTATTCCTTCGAGTCCATGCGCAGAAGCTCCGCATCGGAAAACGCGGAGACGTCGGACTTGGCGGCGAACATCTCGGCGGCAAGCTCGGGGATCGACACGCCCAGATCCTCGGCCAGACGTTCGGCGACGGCGCGGTCGTGGTCGGTCGTCGTCGGCGAGCGGAACTCCAGCGTGTCCGACAGGATGCAGGTCAGCATCGCGCCCTTGATCCCCTCTGGCGCGGTGGACAGCGCCTGTCCCATCAGGTCGGCCATGATCGTGGCGGTGCAGGCCAGCGGGCGGATGGTGATGTCGATGGGGCCAGCGGTTTCCAGCCCGCCGACCAGCTTGTGGTGGTCGATGATGGCGCGGATGTCGGCCTTGTTCACGTTGGCGGGCAATTCGGCCGGATTGTTCGTGTCGACGATGACGCAGGGCTGGCCGTCCTCCAGGTCCGAGATGATCTGCGGCTTGTCGAGGTTCCAGCGCGTCAGCAGGTAGGCGGCTTCGGTGTTCGGCTCTCCCAGCAGGGCGGGCGCGGCCGGGGTGCCGACGACCTCGGACAGATACCACGCCCAGGCGATGGGCGAACCGGTGGAGTCGGTGTCGGGCGATTTGTGGCCAAAAACGAGCGTGGTCATGCGGGCATCCGTCCTGAGAAGGGAGTTTTCGGGGCCTTAGCGCGGGCCGCCCGGCTTGTCACGCGGGCAGTGGCGTGAAATCTGCTGAGGCCATGAAGGAAACCGACCTCTATCCGCCGATCAAGGCCTTTCTCGAAGCGCAGGGCTATGTCGTCAAGGGCGAGGTCGGGGCGGCGGATGTCGTCGGCGTCCGGGAGGAAGAGCCGCCGGTGATCGTGGAACTGAAGACCGGCTTCTCGCTGGCGCTGGTGCATCAGGGCATCGACCGCCAGAAGATCACGCCGCATGTCTATCTGGCCGTGCCGGACGTGGCGGGCAGGCGCGGATGGACGGCGCTCAGGGCCAATCTCGGGCTGGCGAGGCGGCTGGGCCTCGGGGTGG
>JBARXR010000215.1:0-23983 GCA_049647445.1 Jannaschia sp.
GCCAGACGCTTGCCTCCAGCACCAGATGGGCGATCCCCGCCAGAAAGGCCGTCGCAAGGCAGAACCCGGTGACGGCATCGGTCCGCACGGCGGCGTGGCGACGCGCCAGCAAGGAATATCCGGCCCAGACGAAGGCCGCCCCGAGGGCCAGGCCGTATCCCGTCGCATCCTCGGGCCGCAGCGCAAGTCCGCGACCGCCGGTGACGATCAGGACCGCGCCCCCGGCCGCAAGCAGCGCGCCGGTCACGTGATGCCAGCGCAGCGGCTGGCCCGACACGCGGGCCGCCCCGAGGACGATCAGCAAAGGCCAGAGATAGGCGATCAGGCCCGCCTCGACCGGTTCTGCCGCGCCCAGGGCCAGGACGGAGAGCAGGTGATAGCCGAACAGGCCGCCGACCCCGATGACCCAGACCTGGACGGGTTGTCGCCATGCCTGCCAGCCGCGGCGGCGCACGCCCGCGACAAGGCCTGCACATCCCCCGATGGCGAAGCACATCGCCAGAAGTTGCAGCGGCGGCACATCCCCCGAGAGCGTGGTCAGCAATGCCAGAAGGGCCCAGAGAAGGACCGCGACAAAGCCGAGGAGCGTGGCGCCGGTGCGTGACATCCGGTGTCCCCTGACGCATGCGGGGGTCCGGATCAAGGTCGATGCGGTGCGCGTCGCCATGCCCACCGCGACATCACCTTCAAGATACCCACAAGATACCGCACTTGTGCTGCATTCTTTTCGTATCCCGACGAAACAAGGGGCCGCGAAAGGCAACGGCATGAAGCAGATCATTCCCACGATGGCCCTGGCCCTGCTGCTGTCGTCCGCCGCTGCGGATGCGGCCGTCATCAGCACCTATTCCAGGAATTACGGCAGCGGACCGGGAGAGGTCGCACCCCTTCAGGGCGGAAACCTCCGGGCCGGTCGCGTTCACGTGACCGACAATCCGGCGCGCGTGCCGTTTCTTGACGCCTTCGACTTTTCGGCACTTGCAATCGGTCGGATCGAAAGCCTGACGCTCACGCTCGACTATCAGGGCATCAGTCGGCCCGTGAACGAGCGCTGGTTTCTGAACATCGACGGCGGCAATGATCTTTCGACGGCGGATGAATTCTCGAGCCAACTCGCGCGTCGGCGAGGGGTGTTCGAATTCATCCTCACCGCCGCCACGGATATCTCCGGCGTGAACGCGTTCGCACAGGCCGTCGCGACCCGGAGTCTCGAATTCTGGTTTACGGAAACCACTCCGGATCGGGACAACTTCCGGCTGAACGCCGCGACCCTGACCGTGGCCGGCACCTCTGCCCCGGTCCCGCTTCCGGCCCCGGTCTGGCTGCTGCTGTCTGCGCTTGCGGGTTTGGGCCTTCTGCGTCGGCGGCAGGGCCGCACCCCCGCGATGCGATCCGCCTGAGACATCGAACTGCGGCGGTCCGGTGGCAAACCGGCCTTGCCATCGCAATCGCGACACTCCGTTAACCAAAGATGGCCAGATCCGCTCCGCATTGCCGCTTCAATCGCGCGCCATACGAGAGGGATGAAATCGCTTCTCACCCTCGTCCTTGCGATGACTCTCACCGCATTCTCCCCCGCCGCCGCGCAGGCAGCGACGCTGGGGGTCTACACGCACGACTACGGCAAGAACCGCTATGTTCCCCGGGGTAACGATGATCTGCGGGGCAACTTCGTCGAGATCAACGAAACCACGAGCAACCCGTTCTTCGACTCGTTCGATTTCTCAGGCTTGGCCTACAAATCCATCGAGCGCCTGACGCTGACCCTGGAATTCGATCGGGCGGGTCCAAGCGCTATTGGTATCTACCTTCTCGAAGCCTGGGACGTCAAAATCGCCGGGTCGAACGCGTCGTCCACGTCCGACGACTTTTCGGGCAGGTTGAACGACAGGTTCTCGCCGCAGGACTTCATCCTCGACGCCGCAAGCAACGCGGGCCCGGTCGATGCGTTCACGACGGCTCTGGCAACGCAGAAAGTCGATTTCTGGTTCGATGAGCCGGGCTTTTTCAACGTCGACACCTTCCGCCTCTATTCGGCCACCCTGACGGTGACGGGTGTCTCGGCGGTGCCGCTGCCCGCACCGTTCTGGTTGTTGCTGTCGGCGCTGGGCGGTCTGGGCGTGATGCGCCGCCGCCGGAGCCGGGTTGCCAGTCCGGCCTAGCGGTCGACCGGCAGGCCCGACGGCACCGTCTCGGGAATTCCGAGCCGACCCGCCAGCGCCACGTCATCCCGCAGGCTTTCGAGGAACGCCATCAGCGCCGTGACCTCGTCGTCAGACAGGATCCTGTCCGGGCCGGTCACGGCGGCGGCGATCGCGGTCACTTCGTCCGGGTCGTTGCCGATGCGCCAGTCGTCCACGTCCATTGCCGGAAGGACGGCCATCGGCGCATAGGACCGCAAGGCCGTCCGGGGCGCGGCATGGGCGGTCACGAAGGTGCGCAGATCATCATACGCCCCCGCATGACCCCATGGGCCGGTCTCGGTGACGTTCCGCAGGCTGGGCGTTCGAAAGGCGAAGCGGTCGGCATCAGCCCCGGTCACGCGAAAACGCCCGTCGTCGCGGGCGTGGTCTTCGAAACTGGCCGCCTTGCCGGGTCCGAGTTGCGGCTGGCCCACCGCATGGAAATCGTGGTCCGTCTGGAACGGTCCACTGTGGCAACCGCCGCAGCCCGCGCTGCCGTAGAACACCTCGATGCCGCGCAGGGCATTCGGATGCAGACTGCCCTCCTCCCGGAGCCATGCGTCGAAGGGCGCCGTGTCGGAGCGCCACTCGAATTCCACGAACTCCGCGATCGCATCCGAGATGGCGGTGAAATCGACCTCGCGCCCCGGCATCGCGGTCTCGAACATCGCGGCATACTCGGACACGTCGCGCACCCGCGCCGACAGCAGGTCCCAGGCCCCGCCCTCGCCGGTGATGATGCCCTGCCGGACGGCGCGGCTGATCTCGTTCTCCGAAATCTGACCGGCCATCTCGTCCGCCGACAGGACCGGAAACATCGTCTGCGCCGACAGGAGCGTCGCGAACCCCTGAACCATTTCGGGCCCCATGGGCGTGCGCAGGCCGCCCGCGGTCTCCTCGATGCGGCCGTCGTGAAACAGCGTGGTGAATTCCGTCGCGCCAAGGTTCCACAAGCCGGGTGCGTTGCGCGGGATGCGGTGCTCCGGCGGGTTGTCGGGGTCCGCCACGCGTTCCGGCCCCAGTCCCGTGCCGCCTTCGCCGAGGCCGAGCGACAGGCCATCGCCGGTGCCGAACTTCGGATGATGGCACGTGCCGCAACTGATGTTGCGGTTTCCCGACAGAATCGGATCCCAGAACAAAAGCCGCCCAAGCGCCACCACCGCAGGATCGGTCGGGCGATAGGCATCGTCCGTGACCGGCGCCGGGAACTCCATCGCGGCGGCGGGCAGGGCGAATAACACAAGGGCGAACATGCGGATCATGGGTGCAAACAATCACAGCCCGCGGCGTTTCGGAAGATGCTATGCGCAGGACCGGGCGCAAGGCCGCAGTCCGCGCCAAAGCTCTGGCTTTTTCTGCACGTGCAGTGTAGGCGCGCGCCATCCCCACATCCCGGGCACATTTTTTTCAAGGCATGAATTCCATGGACCTTCGCAATATCGCAATCATCGCACACGTCGACCACGGCAAGACGACGCTGGTGGACGAGCTGCTCAAGCAATCCGGCACCTACCGCGAGAACCAGGCCACGACCGAGCGTGCCATGGATTCCAACGATCTGGAGCGTGAGCGCGGGATCACCATCCTTGCCAAGGCCACGTCCGTCGAGTGGAAGGGGATCCGCATCAACATCGTCGACACGCCGGGCCACGCCGACTTCGGGGGCGAGGTGGAACGGATCCTGTCGATGGTGGACGGTGTCGTCCTGCTCGTCGATGCCGCCGAGGGTCCGATGCCGCAGACCAAGTTCGTGACCTCGAAGGCGCTGGCGCTCGGGCTGCGCCCGATCGTGGTCCTCAACAAGGTCGACAAGCCCGACGCCGAGCCGGACCGGGCCCTCGACGAGTGTTTCGACCTGTTCGCCAACCTCGGCGCGAACGATGAGCAGCTTGATTTTCCGGTCCTCTATGCCTCGGGCCGCAACGGCTGGGCCGATACGGAGCTCGATGGCCCCCGAAAGAACCTCGACGCGCTGTTCGATCTGGTCGTCGCCCACGTCAAGACGCCGAAACAGGTCGCCGACCGCGACAAGCCGTTCCGCATGCTGGCCACAACGCTGGGCGCGGATCCGTTCATCGGACGCATCCTGACGGGCCGGGTCGAGGCGGGCACGCTCAAGGCCGGACAGACCGTGAATGCCCTGTCGCGCGACGGCACCCGGATCGAGCAGTTCCGCGCCACCAAGATCCTCGCGTTCCGTGGCCTGTCGCAGCAGGCGATCGATCTGGCCGAGGCCGGTGACATCGTCACCATCGCGGGCATGACGAAGGCCACCGTGGCCGATACCATCTGCGACACATCCGTAACCGATGCGATCCCGGCGCAGCCGATCGACCCGCCGACCATCACGGTCACGTTCGGCATCAACGACTCGCCGCTCGCAGGGCGCGAAGGCAAGAAGGTCCAGTCCCGCGTCATCCGCGAGCGCCTGATGCGCGAGGCCGAGACCAACGTCGCAATCAAAGTCACCGATACGCCCGGCGGCGAGGCCTTCGAGGTCGCCGGTCGCGGCGAACTCCAGATGGGCGTCCTGATCGAGAACATGCGTCGCGAAGGCTTCGAGCTGAGCATTTCGCGCCCGCAGGTCGTGTTCCAGGATATCGACGGCGTCCGCCACGAACCGATCGAGGAAGTCACCGTCGACGTCGACGACGAATACTCGGGTGTCGTGATCGAAAAGCTGACCAGCACGCGCAAGGGCGATCTGGCCGAGATGAAGCCCGCCGGTGCCGGCAAAACGCGCATCATCGCCTACGTCCCGTCGCGTGGCCTGATCGGCTATCATGGCGAATTCCTGACCGACACGCGCGGCACCGGCGTCATGAACCGCGTGTTCCACGAATGGGCCCCCTACAAGGGTCCGATTCCGGGTCGCCGTCAGGGCGTCCTGATCTCGATGGAAAGCGGCGTCTCGGTCGCCTATGCCCTGTGGAAGCTCGAGGACCGGGGCAAGTTCTTCATCGGCGCGCAGGAGCAGGTCTATCAGGGCATGATCCTGGGCGAGCACAGCCGCGACAACGACCTCGAGATCAACCCCCTCAAGGGCAAACAGCTGACCAACGTGCGCGCGTCGGGCACCGACGAGGCCGTCCGCCTGACCACGCCCGTCACCCTGTCGCTGGAGCAGGCGATTGCCTACATCGACAACGACGAGTTGGTCGAGGTCACGCCACAGTCGATCCGCATGCGCAAGCGGTTCCTCGACCCCCATGAGCGCAAGCGCCAGTCACGCGCTGCCGGATGACGACGGCGTCGGGTGCGTGCCCGGCACGCACCTGATCGCCCGTTGACACCCGCGCCCTCATTTCGTCCACTCCTCCCGATCTTTGGGAGGAGACCACAATGACAATCACCCGCCGCCAGACCCTCGCCCTTATGGGTGCCGCCACGATCACCGCACTTGCCGCACCCGCCATCGCACAGCCGCGCACGATCAGGGTCGGGGCCCTGCGGTTCACCAGCCACGCGCCCACGTTCCTCGGGATCGAGAAGGGCTATTTCGCGGATGCGGGCCTGACGGTGGAGCCGGTCTATTTCCAGGCGGCCCAGCCCATGGCCGTCGCCATCGCGGCAGGCGACGTCGACTACGCCATGACCGCGATTTCCGGCGGCCTCATCAATCTTGCGGAAAAGGGTGCCATCAAGGTCTTCGGCGGCGCCCTGTCGGAAGAGCAGGGCATCCCGGGCCAATCCATCCTCGTCTCCGACGCCGCGTTTCAAGCGGGAGCCACGACACCTGCGGGCCTTGGCGGCAAGCGGTGGGGCATGTCCACGGCCGGATCGTCCTTCCACTACATGGGCTCCAAGATCGCGCAGGCCGAGGGCATCGAGATGACCTATGTGCCGCTCCAGACGGTGGGGGCCATCATCGGCGCGCTCAAGACCGGGCAGATCGACGGATGGTCCATCGTGCCCCACATCGCCAGCGGCCTGGCGCGCGGCCCGGAGGTGCACGAGATCGGCAAGATCGCCGACTACCTGCCCGGCTATCAGGTCACGACGATCTTCGGGTCCACCGCCAACCTCGAAGACCGGGGCCTGACGGAGGCCTATCTTGCCGCCATGTCCGCCGGGGCCGCGGACTACAACGCTACCATGATCGACCGCTCCGGCGGCGATGACGGTGTCGACGCGATGGCGGCCCTGCTCGCGCCCTACGTCTATCCGGATCGCACCCCCGAGGATGCGCGCGGGCCCATCGTCGCGGGGACCATGCGCATCAATGAGGGCGCTGCCCTCAACGTGGCGTCGGTACGCGACCAGTTGGAGTGGTTCCAGTCCGAGGGCCTGATCGACGCCTCGATCACCATGGACCAGTTCGTCGATACCTCTTTCGTCGAGACGACCGGCGCGTGACGCGGGCGGGCCCATGGACCTGACCGTCGACGGCCTGTCGCACCGATACGGTGACACCGACGTCCTGCGCGACATCGCGCTGGACATCCCGTCGGGGCGGATCGTCTGCATCGTCGGGCCATCGGGGTGTGGCAAGTCAACGCTGCTGCGGATGATCGGCGGGCTGGAGCAGCCGACCGGCGGTCGCGTCCTGCAACGGGGCGTGCCGCCCGCAGGGTCGCTCAACCCGCTCACGTTCGTGTTTCAGGATTTCGCCCTGCTGCCGTGGCGCACGGTTTCGGGCAACGTGTCGCTGGTGCTGGAGGATCACGACATCCCCGACCGGGTGACGCGGATCGGGGATGTGCTGTCACGGACCCGCCTGTCGGATTTCGCCCAGGCCCTGCCGCGCCAATTGTCCGGTGGCATGAAGCAGCGGGTCGCCATTGCCCGCGCGCTTGCCGTGAACCCCGCGGTGATGCTGATGGATGAGCCGCTCTCGGCGCTCGATGCCCAGACCCGCGATCTGCTGTTGGAGGACCTGATCGACCTGTGGCAGCGCGAGGGCTTCACCGCCGTCTACGTCACCCACAATCTGGCCGAAGCCGTGCGTCTGGGGCACCGCGTGGTCGTGCTGTCCCGCCGTCCGGGCCGTATTCGCGAGGTGCTGGAGATCGACACGCCGCTTGGCCAGCGGGGTGCCATGGAGGATGTGCAGGCACATCTCTGGGGCATGATGCGCGATGAGGCCCGTGCGGCGGACGCGGAGCTTCTGGATGGCTGACGCGACCGAGGGCAGCGCGGCCTCCCGCCCGGTCCCGTTCCGGGGTGGCGGCTTTCGGATGTCGGGCAACCGCTGGGCCGGTGTGCTGGTGTTCATCGTGCTGATCGCCGTTATCGAGGCGGGCCTGCGCATGGGCTGGATCAGCCGCCTGACGCTTCCTCTGCCGTCGGCTGTCTTCGAGACCTTCGTCCAGCTCTGGCAATCGGGCCTTTTGTGGAAACACCTCGGCCCGTCGCTGTCCCGCTTCCTGATCGGATCGGCCCTCGGGGTCGTGATCGGCGTCGCGGTCGGCCTGTTGATCGCATTGTTCGGCCTTGCCCGGGCGGGCCTCGTCCCCCTCGTCGCCGCGCTGTTCCCGGTCCCGAAAATCGCGCTTCTACCGCTCTTCGTGATCTGGTTCGGCATCGGCGAGTCGTCGAAATACGCCCTCATCGCCTTCGGCACCTTCACCCCCATGGTCGTCGCGACCTATGGCGCGGTGGACAACGTGGACCGCACCCTGATCCGCATGGGCCAGTCGTTCGGCCTGTCGTGGTGGTCCATCGTCCGCAAGATCGTTCTTCCGGGCGCGATGCCGGGCATCCTGTCGGGCCTGCGCATCGGCCTCGCGATCGCGATCATCCTGCTGGTCGCCGCCGAGATGCTTGGCGCGCAATTCGGCATCGGCGCCTACATCCTCGAGGCGGGCTCCCTCTACGATCTGGAGCGCCTGTTCGCGGGCGTCGTGATCCTGTCGGTGCTGGGCGTGATCACCAGTTCCCTCATCGGCTGGGTCGAGCGTCGCGTCCTCCGCTGGCGGGTGTGACGGCGCGGCTTCAGCAGCAGGTCAGACCTGGGTCATGCCGCATGTGCGGTGGCGTTCTACCCGTCCCGTCCGGGCTCGTCGGGATTGTCGGAGAACAGCGCGATCTTGTTGCCCTGCGGATCGCGCAGGTAGCCCACGTAAAAACGGGGGCCATAGGCGGCGCGAAAGCCCGGCGGCCCCGCATCCTCGCCGCCAGCGGCCAGCGCGGCGGCATGCAGGTCGCGAACCTGCTGCTGCGTGCGCGCGCCAAAGGCAACCATCGACCCGTTCCCGGCGGAGGCCGGGCGTCCATCGAACGTTGGCTTGACGTAATAATCGGGCGAGACGGCGGGCTGACCGCCCTCTGACGGCAGCCTGTAGCTCAAACCCTCGGGACCGTCCTCGACCCGGTAGCCAAGGGCAGGCAGAAACGCCGCGTAGAACCGCTTGGCCCGCTCGATATCGTCGGCCCCGACAGTGACATATCCGATCATCCGCGTGCTCCCGGTCCTAGCCGCCCACAAACGACCGGGCGGTCCTTTCCCGACTCTGACCAAAAGACCCAAGCCTTGAAACAACCTTTAAAAAAGAAGTGGCGGGCCCAGAAGGATTCGAACCCTCGACCTGCCGATTAGAAGTCGGCTGCTCTATCCAGCTGAGCTATGGGCCCGTCGGGGACCTGATGCCCCGCGAAGGGGCGTGGGTCAATGCGTCCAGGATCCGCGCCGGTTCGTGGCGAAGTTGTCGCCATAGCCACCCGGCCGGATGTTCGCCTTGCGGCCCTGCGATCGCAGGACCACGGCCTCGATCCCGCGGTCGCGGGCATAGGCCTCGGCGTCCTTCTGGCTTTCGAACCGCAGCTTCACCTGCGCCTGCATGTCCTTCGATCCCGTCCAGCCGGTCAGCGGATCGATCTCGCGCGGGGTCTCATTCACGAACTCCAGCACCCACTCGTGGGTCTTGGCCGTGCCCGACGACATGGCGGTCTTTGCGGGTTTGTAGATGCGGGCGCGCATGGCTGTGGCCTCGGGTGAAGGGAACTTCGCGAAACCATACCGGGAGGGCGGCCGACGGCGCAAGGCCCGTGCGGCAGACCATCAAGGGCGGGACGGTTGTCGCGTCGGAACGCGGGCATGCGGGCCGTCTTGCCCCGTGTCCTGTCGGCAGAGACGACGGGCTTCGGCCGGGGGAGGTTGAAGAGACACCGTCGCGATGCACATGTAAGGGTCTGTTCACGCCGCCCGAGGTGTCCCGATGGCCCACAACAACACCAACCAGCCCAAGGGCGAGGTCCTGACCCTGCCGCCGCAGGATGATGTGGCGATGCAGAACCGCGCGCCCGCCGCCCGTCCGAAGATGGAAGGCGGGGTGCGGTTCCGGATGCAGACCGAATTCTCCGCCGCGGGCGACCAGCCGACCGCCATCGCGGAACTCGTGGACGGCGTGAAGCAGGGGGAGCGCGATCAGGTGCTGCTTGGCGCGACCGGCACGGGCAAGACCTTCACCATGGCACGGATCATCGAGGAGACGCAGCGCCCGGCGATCATCCTGGCCCCGAACAAGACCCTCGCGGCGCAGCTTTACGGCGAATTCAAGGGGTTTTTCCCCGACAACGCGGTCGAATACTTCGTCAGCTACTACGACTATTACCAGCCCGAGGCCTACGTTCCCCGCTCCGACACCTTCATCGAGAAGGAATCCCAGATCAACGAACAGATCGACCGGATGCGGCACTCCGCCACGCGCGCCCTGCTGGAACGGGACGACGTGATCATCGTCGCCTCCGTCTCCTGCATCTACGGCATCGGATCGGTCGAGACCTATGGCGCCATGACGCAGGATCTGTTCGTCGGTCAGGAGTACGACCAGCGCAAGGTCATGGCCGATCTCGTGGCCCAGCAGTATCGCCGCAACGACGCGGGCTTTGCGCGCGGGTCGTTCCGGGTGCGCGGCGACAGCCTCGAAATCTGGCCCGCCCACCTCGACGATGCGGCCTGGCGGCTGTCGTTCTTCGGCGAGGAGTTGGAGAGCATCGTGGAGTTCGACCCGTTGACCGGCTCCAAGACCGGCGCGATGGACAAGATCCGTGTCTATGCCAACAGCCACTACGTCACGCCCCGCCCGACGATGCAGAGCGCGATCAAGAACATCAAGGCCGAGCTTGCCGTCCGCCTCGGGCAGCTTCAGGGCGAAGGCAAGCTGCTGGAGGCCCAGCGCCTCGAACAACGCACCAACTTCGATCTCGAGATGCTGGAGGCGACCGGCGTCTGCAACGGGATCGAGAATTATTCGCGCTATCTTACCGGCCGCGCGCCGGGTGAGCCGCCCCCCACGCTCTTCGAATACATCCCCGACAACGCCATCGTCTTCGCCGACGAAAGCCATGTCTCGGTTCCCCAGATCGGCGGCATGTACAAGGGCGACTTCCGCCGCAAGATGACGCTTGCCGAACACGGCTTCCGCCTGCCGTCCTGCATGGACAACCGCCCGCTGAAGTTCGAGGAATGGGACGCGATGCGCCCGCAATCCGTCTTCGTCTCCGCCACCCCCGCCGCCTGGGAGCTGGAGCAGACCGGTGGCGTTTTCACCGAACAGGTGATTCGCCCCACGGGCCTCTTGGACCCCGTCATCGAGATCCGCCCCGTCGGAACCCAGGTCGACGACCTGCTCGACGAAATCCGCAAGGTCACCGCCAGGGGCATGCGGACCCTGTGCACCACGCTGACCAAGCGCATGGCCGAGGATCTGACGGAATACCTGCACGAGCAGGGCATCAAGGTCCGCTACATGCACTCCGACATCGACACCATCGAACGGATCGAGATCCTGCGCGACCTGCGCCTCGGGGCCTTCGACGTGCTGATCGGGATCAACCTGCTGCGCGAGGGCCTCGACATCCCCGAATGCGGCCTGGTCGCCATTCTGGATGCCGACAAGGAGGGCTTCCTGCGCTCCGAGACGTCGCTGGTCCAGACCATCGGGCGGGCCGCGCGCAACGAGGACGGGCGCGTCATCATGTACGCCGACCGCATCACCGGCTCCATGGAACGCGCCATGTCCGAGACGGAGCGCCGCCGCACCAAGCAACGCGCCTACAACATCGAACACGGCATTACCCCCGCGACGGTCAAGAAGAACGTCGAGGACATCTTGGCCGGTCTCTACAAGGGCGATGTGGACATGAACCGCGTCACCGCCAAGCTCGACAAGCCGATGGCAGGTGCGAACCTGCAAGCCCATCTGGACGCGTTGCGTGTGCAGATGCGCAAGGCCGCCGAGAATCTGGAGTTCGAGGAAGCGGCGCGTCTGCGCGATGAGGTCAAGCGTCTGGAAACGGTGGATCTGATGATTTCCGACGACCCGCTCGCGCGTCAGTCGGCGGTCGAACAGGCGGTCGAGGACGCGCGCAAGGCCGAAGGGCGGTCAACGGCGGGGCGACCGGGTCAGCGTGGGGGGAATGTGCAGAGGCGCAAGAAGCGGTGATTCCGGGCTTAATAATTAATCATTTGTTAACCAAGATTAACAAGCGGTGAATATCATCGTTCACGCACTCCCGTTACTTCTCGTTTCTCTCGCGTTCGAGGCGTCTGCCGCATGTGACAGACCGTCCTTTGGAAACTGGCGTCAGGTGGATTACACCGACACTCGCGCCTTGGTCCTCGAGCGCGATGCCCTCGGCGAAGTTGATTGGTATCGTGAGGAAGGCAACAAGCATCATGTCAAAGTAGGCACTTGGCGGGGCTCTCTCACTGGACGCATCCTGTAGGACGTCTCTGCATCCGCCTTGGACGTCTATCACGTGATCCCGATATGTTTCGCTTGGGACCGCGGTGCGGATGAATGGCTCGAAGTCGAGCGGAGATCATTCTTCAACGACATGAATTTTCTCATCCTGACGGAAAAAAGCGTAAACCGTTCCAAGGGGGCCCTCCCGCCTTGGGAGTTTCTGCCGGTGGAGCGGCAGTCCGCCTGCCGCTATACCCGGTAATCCCCCCCGATTGTTTGAAGCCGGGGTTTTCGCCTCCAATCTCTCCCTGAGCGAAGACGAGCAATCCAAGCTTCGGAACACACTGCATGAGACATGTGGTTAGAAACGAGGCCATTCGCCGCCGGTCGTAGACCGCTCGGGTTCGAAACGGACGCCTAGCTCTATCGAGACACCGCCCGCACCACCCCTGCAACGACAGCCGCGCCCAAGGCCCCCAGAACCAACAGCAGTAAGACACCTCCCGCCGCCAGGGCCGTCACGCCCAGCGCCGCCAGCACGAACGGCGTCGCCATCGCCGCGACCGCGCCGATTGCCGCGTAGAGAACCCAGCTGCGCCCCGTGACCATCCCGACCAATGCGCCGACCACGAGGCCCGCGCCCGCAAGGATCGCCAGCGTGATGATCCCGAGGCCTTCCAGAAATGCTTCCATGATGACGTGTCCTTTTGCGCGGTGTTGGGCAGGGATATTGGGGGTGAACACCGCTCCGATCTGGTCGGTTCCCGACAACAGCGGTCGAAAATCAACGTCCGACACAGATCACCCGTGGATCACCCGTGGATCACCCACGAATTACCAGCCCTCTGTCCCCGGTGCGCCCTTGATCTTGCCGCGCAGGTTCGCGGTGACCCAGCCGCCATAGAAATTGCCCGGCTGCGGCGTGACCGCCTCACCCGCGACCCGGACCTGATCCATTGCATGGGCATAGACGGCGAGGTGATCCTTGAGCGCGGCAAAGCGCGGAGTCGGCGTCGGATAATCCCAGCCGCACCGCGGCGCGACGGTCCCGCCCGCGGCAAGCGTCCAATAGCGCGCGGCACCTTTCCACTCGCAGAAACTCGAGCCTTTTGCAGGGGATATGTCCGCGCCAATCGCGTCCCGGGGGATGTAGTAGGTCGGCGCATGATGCGTCTCCAGCACCCGAAGGGCACGGGTCGTCGAGACGATTTCCTGCCCGCCCAACCAGACCTGTACGCGGTACGCGACCGCCTCGAGAGCCGGCGGGCGCGGATAGGATTGCACGTCCTCGACCGGCAATGTCATCCGAAATGCCGCTCGCCGATGCGCAGGATGACCGGCACGATCACGTCCTCCTCGTCGGTCAGGTGGCGCTCCAGAAAGCGGTCCATGACGGCAACCCGCTCCAGCATCCGTCCGGCCTCCATCTTGCGGTGCAGCACACCGTTCGCCGTCTGCGCAAACCCTTCAAGTTGCTCATGGAGTTCGTGGTGATCCGCATCGAGCAAGGCGAATGCCCGGTCCAGATCGGGGGCTGCGGCGACCATCTTCGGGAAGTAGACAGCATCCTCGATGCCATGGTGACCGTGCAGTTCCTGCAGGAACATCGACCCGAGGCGCGCCAGCCGGGACGCATGGACCTCGGGGTCGAGTGTCCCTGCGACCCGCCCTTCCAGATCGCTCTGAAGGGTGGTGAGCATGCGGCGGAAGCCGAGGTGCTTGTCGAGCCAGAACTGTGTCAGGCCGCCGAATTCGGGATGCGCGCGCCATCCGTCGCGCGGATGATCCGCCAAGAGAACCCGCAGGGCCTCCGGCAGTCCGTCGCGCGTGGCGAGCGAAAGATCAGGAATATTCGCCATACGTCTCACATAGACCAGAGCCGACGGCTGTCACTGGTCCGCTCCGGACGGCTGGATCGTCTCCAGGATCTGCGTCGCCCAGTCACCGATCACGGGGATGAAATTTATCTGGGCCAGGGACCAGACCACCAGCGACAGAACGGCGGTCGCTCCAAGCGCAGTCCCGAGGCCGAAGGCGATTCCGCGATACAGCTGGAACAGGATCAGGCGGGGCACGGAGTTGTGGACCCGGATGAAGCGGAGATCGTTCAGACGGGCAACTTCAACGCGCAGGCGGGAAATCTCATGGTGCAGATCATTCGTATCCATCCCGACCCCTAACCTGTCTGGCCGGGTCAGTCGAGAACCCCGCGCAACGCAAGATACGCCGCCGATGTCACAGCGTTGGCCAGGTTGAGTGAGCGGATGTGGGGCGACCGCATCGGCAGGCGCAGCGTCCGACCCTCGCGCCCCGTCAGGATCTCTTCCGGGAGACCCGTCGTCTCACGTCCGAACACGAGATGAAAATCGGGTGGATAGATGGCGTCATAGGCGCTGGTCGCTCCGAATTCCTCCATCAGAAGGATCGCTTCCGGGCGCGGCGCACGGCGGCTCAGGAAGTCGTCCCAACTGTCGAATTCGAAGAGGCGGACGTGTTGCCAATAATCGAGTCCGGCCCGCCGCACTGTTCTGTCGGACAGTTCGAACCCGTAGGGCCGGATCAGGCAGAGGTCGAGGTCGAGGGCCACGCAGGACCGACCGACGCTTCCGGTATTTCCGGGGATCTCGGGCTGAAACAGGACGACGGCCGCACGCATTACGTATGGACGCGTTCCCACCGCTCGATCAGGTCGAATTGGAGGCTCCGCGCCGTGCGGCTCCAGTTGATGCCGCCCGTCGGCCGCTCCCGTTCCGCGACAGTCAACCGGTTGCGACGCTCGACGTCGGCGCAGAACGTCGCAAAGGCAAGGTCCCGGCCGGAGCGCGCCTTGAAATAGCCGGCAAGGCCAGACACGAAGTTGAGTGTCCCGGTCTTGCATTGAACGGGGATATTCACGTCCCCGTCGATCGTCAGTTCCTTCATCAGAGGGCGCAGTCGCGCCGCCGCGCCTTGCGCGGTCAGAGCGGTCACCATATCCGCAGCCGAAATGCGGGTCTCGCCGCTGAGGCCGGAATGATCCTCGAAATCCGGGCGACGTGCACCGGTGCGGGTCTGCAACCAGTCGGACATGACTCCTGCGGACGCGGCCAGCGAACCGGGGGCCACCCCGCGCGCACGGGTCGACGAGAGGCCAAGGACTTCCGCGGTCAGGTTGGTCGAGAACCGGAGCATCTCGACGGCCACCCGGTCGAGGGGGGCGCTTTCGACGCGCGCGATCTCTGTGCCCTGCGGCGCAGCGGTCACCTTGCGGGTATCCCCCACCGTGATACCGTTCGAGCGCAGCATCGTGCGCATCACGTCCCCGGCATAAAGCGCAGGATTGCGGACAGGGAGCCAGCGGGACCCGTTGTCCCCCAATTGCCGCCGCGCGACCGTCCAGGCGTCGGTGTCCCCGTCGCTGGCGTAGGTATAGACCGGCAGGGACCGGTCTTCGACGCGCATCCGTGTCGACGTGACGGCGGGGCGGAAACGGTCGGTGCGCGCATCCATCTCGACCCCATATGACGACCCCGCGCGCCGCCATTGGAAGTGGACGCGATTATAGTTGAGGTTGAGGCCACCGACGGCGGGGTTGTACCCGACGTGATCCGGCTGGGTCCGGTCGATTTCGGGGAACGTGGGCAGTTGCCCGCTGGACACAAGGAGGGCGCCCGTGACTTCGACCAGCCCGGCTGCCTTCGCGCGCGCCGCCAAGGCATGCAGATCATCGGTATCCAGTGTCGGATCGCCGCCGCCGAGAAGGATCAGGTCGCCGTTCAACCGCCCGCCGATGATCGGCCCGGTGGCCAGCAGGCGGGTGGCGAAGCGATGGTCGGCCCCGAGTGTTTCGAGGGCATAGAGCGCGGTCACGGCCTTCGCCACCGAGGCGGGAGGCTGCGGGCGGATCGGGTTGTAGGTTTCCAGCACCTCTCCGGTACGCGCATCGGCCAGCATGAAGCCGACCTTGCCGCCAAGTCCCGCCGCCTCGACGAGGCGGTCCGCTGCGGGAGCGGAGCGGGCGAGGGCATCGGCAGGCTTGAACGCCGGTCGGGTCGAGGAGGCAGGCGCGTTGGCACAGGCCGGAAGGGCCACGGTCGCAAGGGTCGCCGACAGAAATGAGCGCCGTTTCATCAAGGTCCCCTCCGCACAGGCATTCGTCTCTTGATGCCCGGAGCTTGGCCGGAAGGAAACCCCGCTCTGGGCCAAGCCACGCAAGGGTGATACCGCAGCGCGATGGATCGTCAAATCGCCCTCTCGGTTGCCCTCATGTTCGTGGCCATGTCTCTGATCCCGCTCGGGGATACGGCGGGCAAGCTGTTGACGACGCAGCACGGTGTGGCCCCGTTCTTCGTGGCGTTCAGCCGCTTTGCGGTGGGGGCCCTGATGATCGCCGCCATCCTGGGCGGGAAGGTGCAATGGTCGCTCTACAGGAACTGGCGGGTCTGGTTGCGATCCGCGTTCGTCGCGTGCGGCATCGGATGCATGCTTACCGCGCTGCGGACGGAGGATATCGCCACGGTCTTCGGCGCCTTCTTCGTTGGCCCGATCTTCAGCTATCTCCTGTCGATCCTGTTCCTGCGGGAGCGGGTGACACCTCTCCAGTCGGCGCTTCTTGTCGTCGGGTTCTGTGGCGTGCTGCTGGTCGTGCGACCGGGGACGGAGATGGGCATCGGCCTTGTCTGGGCCTTTGCGGGCGGCTTGTTCTACGGGGCCTATCTGACCGCCTCGCGCTGGCTGTCGGCGATCGCGCGCCCGCGGCAGCTGATGCTGACGCAGACGGTCTTGGGCACGTTGCTGCTGGCGCCGCTCGGGGCCTGGCAGGTGCCGCAGGTCGATGCGACGGTCGCGGCGCTCATCGTGTTTTCCGGCATCTCCTCGGCGTCGGGCAACCTGCTTCTGGTCGTGGCCTACAAGCGAGCGGACGCAACGGTCCTTGCGCCCTTCGTCTACTTTCAGCTGCTCTCGGCGACGGTCCTCGGATGGACGGTTTTCGGGACCTTTCCCGATGCGGTCGCGCTTCTGGGTCTTGGCATTCTTGTCGCGGCGGGCGTCGCGACCGTTCTGTTGAAACGCCGCTAGGCCCAGGCCCCTCCGGCACGGATCGCGGTCGAGGACGCCGCGTTCAGGGGGACGTTCACGAACGCCCAAGCGGGCGCCTCCATCCGGCCGAGCCGGTGCGCATCGGCGGCACGCACCCTGTCCTGGCGGTAAACCTTTGCCGCGCGGGACGTGCGCGCGGCGATCCGGTCCCCGGGGCGTGCAAGGACACCGACCGGAACGCTGTCCATGATCGTGCGCCAATCCTCCCATCGGTGTAGCTGAGCAAGGTTGTCCGCCCCCATCAGCCACACGAAATCCACACCCGGATAGAGACGCAGGAGGGCTCGGATTGTCTGTGCGGTATATCTGATTCCGAGGCGCGCCTCGATGTCCGTGACCGTCACGCGCGGATGCTGGATGACCTGCCGCGCATGGGCCAATCGGCGCTCGAGCGGCGCGGGGCCACGGGCCTTGAGCGGGTTGCCCGGACTGACAAGCCACCAGACCCGGTCCAGGCCGAAGCGGCGCAGGGCCTCCCGCGTGATGTGGGCGTGGCCCGCATGGGCCGGATCGAATGAACCGCCCAGAAGGCCGATGGTCTGGCCGGGGACGGCAAGGGGAAAACCTTGGCGCATGGCGCGCAGCCTTTGCCGAACATCGGCCTGCCTGCAAGCCCCCCGCGCCCCGATGCCCCCTTTCGTCATTGCGCTCGCCACGATACAGGACGGGCCAAACCAAGATGCGGAGAGACCGATGGCGAGCTATCAATACGTCTATCACATGGACGGCGTGTCCAAGGCCTATGGCGGCGGCAAGAAGGTGTTCGAGAACATCAAGTTGAACTTCCTGCCCGGCGTGAAGATCGGCGTCGTGGGCGTCAACGGCACCGGCAAGTCCACCCTGATGAAGATCATGGCCGGACAGGACAAGGATTTTCAGGGCGAAGCCTGGGCCGCAGAAGGTGCCAAGGTCGGCTATCTCCCGCAGGAGCCGCATCTTGATGACGACCTGACGGTGCGTGAGAACGTGATGCTTGGCGTGGCCGACAAAAAGGCCATTCTGGATCGCTACAACGATTTGGCGATGAACTACTCCGACGAGACGGCGGAGGAGATGGCCAGTCTCCAGGATGAGATCGACGCCAAGAATCTCTGGGATCTCGACAGCCAGATCGACATTGCGCTCGAGGCCCTGCGATGCCCGCCCGATGACGCGAGCCCCGCGAACCTGTCGGGCGGCGAACGCCGGCGTGTGGCCTTGTGCAAACTGCTTCTCGAAGCGCCCGACATGCTGTTGCTGGATGAGCCGACCAACCACCTCGATGCCGAGACGATCGCCTGGCTTCAGCGGCACCTCATCGATTACAAGGGCACGATCCTGATCGTGACCCACGACCGCTATTTCCTCGACGACATCACCAGCTGGATCCTGGAGTTGGAGCGCGGGCGGGGCATTCCCTATGAGGGGAATTACTCGGCCTGGGTCGAGCAGAAGGCCAAGCGGCTGGAGCAGGAGGCCAAGGAAGACAAGTCACGCGGAAAGACGCTGGAGCGGGAACTGGCGTGGATGCGGTCTGGTGCGAAGGCGCGGCAGACCAAGTCGAAGGCCCGGATCGCCGCCTATCACGAGATGGCGGAACGCTCCGAAAAGGAGCTTTTGGGCAAGGCGCAGATCATCATTCCGAACGGCCCGCGTCTGGGCAACAAGGTGATCGAAGTCGAGGGCATGTCCAAGGCCTATGGCGACAAGCTGTTGATCGACAACCTGAGTTTCTCGCTGCCGCCGGGCGGCATCGTCGGTGTGATCGGCCCTAACGGGGCAGGCAAGTCCACCCTTTTCCGGATGCTGACCGGGCAGGAGACGCCGGATTCCGGAACCGTGGAATTCGGGGATACCGTGAAGCTGTCGTACGTGGACCAGTCGCGCGACGATCTGGATCCGAACCACAACGTCTGGGAAGCGATTTCCGGAGGCGCCGAGTTGATCAAGCTTGGCGACGCGGAAATCGCCAGCCGCGCCTATTGTGGTGCGTTCAACTTCAAGGGGGCCGACCAGCAAAAGAAAGTTGGTCTGCTGTCGGGGGGCGAGCGCAACCGCGTGCACATGGCGCGCCTTCTGAAGGAAGGTGGAAATGTCCTGCTGCTGGACGAACCTACGAACGACCTCGACGTGGAAACGCTGCGGGCGCTCGAGGACGCCATATCGGATTTCGCCGGCTGTGCCGTCGTCATCAGCCACGACCGTTTTTTCCTCGATCGCCTTTGCACGCACATCCTTGCGTTCGAAGGGGACGCCCACGTGGAATGGTTCGAGGGCAACTTCGAAGCCTATGAGGAGGACAAGGCGCGACGGCTGGGACCGGAGTCGCTGAACCCCACACGCGTGAAATACAAAAAGTTCACCCGCTGATCCAAGGTGTCCGCGTGCCCGGTCGAGGCCGCGGACATCCCGAGACAACGCGTGGTCTGCCGATGGACCCGTGGTTACCCCGCCACTGACGTCTCCAGAAGGCGCAAGGCCCTGTGCACCCCCCGCACCTGTCCGCGGGGCAACAGTCGAAGGGCCGCGGCCTGTTGAAGGGGTGCGCGGCCCTGCAGAGTAAGCGCGACGATGGCGGGATGCTCCCGCCCCGGAGTGGCCGGATCGAAGCCCTCGGCCACCAGACGCCTGACTTCCGCCGCGGTCAGCATGACAGGTGGACTTGGCGGTTCGATATACGAAAGCGGTGTCGGCACCGGTGATGCCGCGGTCTTGGCAAGGGACTGCGGCGCCTGAGACGCGACCGGCGCCGTTGACGCGACCGGCGGCGGCATGGCCACCGGCGGGTCCGCCTGCAGAGCGAGCGGTGCGGCGCGACTGAAGACCTGCCGACGCTCGGGATCGTCAGCGATGTGGCTGTCCCTTCGGGCGGTTGCGCTGTCAGGCGGCGCGGACTTGCGTTGCGGCTTTCTCGATTGCGCTTCGACCTGTGCGATCAGATCCCGTGCCATGCGGCGCAGATGCTCTGGCGGGATATCGGCTCCGGGAGTTGCCTTCGTTGCAAGGCCCATGCCGCGCGCGTCGTCCCCGAGAAGCGCGAGCAGGGCCTGTGCCTTGTCGGCAGGACTGGCCGCCGCCCGAGGTGCCTCGGCCTTGCGCGCGTCGGTTTGCTCGGCGGGGCGTCGTCGAAAATTGAGCATCGTCATATCCTTTCCGGAAAGTCCTAGTGATAACTGCGGACAAGAGCGCCCGAAACGAGGGTCCAGCCGTCGACGACCACGAAGAACGCCAGCTTGAAGGGTAGGGAGACGATGGCAGGAGGCACCATCATCATGCCCATCGACATCAGAACGGCGGCGGCCACCATGTCGATGATAAGGAACGGCATGAACACGAGGAACCCGATCTGAAATGCCCGGCTGATTTCGCTCAGCAGAAAGGACGGTACCAGAACCGCGAGCGCATCGGCCTCCGCATCGGACCGAAGGCTGCGCAAATGCTCCAGCGTTTCGGGATCGACCCGCGCCGACATGAAGGCGCGGAACGGATCAAGGGTCGCCGAAAAGGCGGCATCGGGGGTCAGCTCCCCCGCAGCGAGAGGGGCGAGGCCGTTGGTGTAGGCCTGCAGGAACACCGGTTCCATGACGAAATAGGTCAGGAACATCGCAAGGCTCACGATCAACATGTTCGGTGGCGACGCCTGCAACCCGATGGCCTGTCGCAGGATCGACAGCACCGTCACGATGAACGGAAAGCACGTCACCGTGATCGCAATGCCGGGCGCAAGGCTGAGCACCGTCAGGAGGGCGATCAACTGGATTGACCGGAGCGTCAGCGATCCCTCGTCACCCAACGTCAGCGAGACATCCTGGGCGTTCGCCGCGCCGCTTACGGCGGAGAGGAGGCCCACCAGAAGGGCGGTGCGGCAGATACCCGAAAGGGCAGGCATCGGCATCATTCGCCGCCGTCCGGTTCCGCGACTTCGGTCAGGCGAACGGCCAGACGTCCGCCTGCGCCTTCGATCTGTTGCAAGTGGCCCCGTGCGATCAGGCGATCCCCCGCAAACAGCTCGACCGGGTCGTCGATTCCCCGGTCGAGCGGCAGCACGGCATCGCGCTTGAGCGCAAGCAATTCGGCCACGGTCGGATGAGCCCGCCCCACGGAGATCGTGATCTCGACGGGGACGCGGGAGAGGGCATTCTTGGTGTCGGACGATCCGTCAGCCATCGGTTGGTTCCACTTCTACTGAGGCAAGAAAGGTTTCGAGAGCGGCGTCCAGGGCAGACAGGACCGCCTCCAGATCGACGCGGCGTTCCTGATTTTCCCAGCGGATCAGCGCTTGGGAAAGTGCAAGTGCAGGCTCCGCGGTGACGGTGACCTGATCGGGCGTAAGGCCGGCGCGGTCCATCAGTCGCGCGAGGGGCGCAGCTTCCTCCGGGGCGACCTGAACCGTCATGTGCCCGGCACCAGCATCCATCACGCTGCGGACTTCTTCGAGCAGAACGGACAGGAACGCGCGCTCGGCGGTGCGGGGCAGCAGTTTGTCGAAGACCTCGTGCAGCAGGGGCTCCAGCGCAGAAATCGCAGCGGTGATCGCCTCGTGCTGCTCCCGTTCCAGCGTCAACAGGCGATCGCTCAGCTTCTCCCCGATGCGCCCCTGTTCGCTGTCGACCTGCGCCATCGCGTCGTCCCACCCGGCGTTGTAGGCAGTATCGAAATCGGCCGTCGCCATTTCTTCTGGCGGGACCGCAAGCGCGGGTCGCTGCGCCCTGGCGGGCCCCTTGCCGAAGTCTTCCAGCGGGAGCCGCATCATCGCACGTCCTCCCGGGTGTCTTCCATCCAGCCGCGCAGCACTTCGATCGTCTCTTCGCGGCGCTCTGAAATGAGCTGTCGCAGGCGGTCAACAGGGTCTTCGGCCTCGTCGGTCGAGATTTCGTCTTCCAATCCGGAATAGGCCGAAATGGCACCTTGATCAGACAAATCGCCCCTTTCGGACTGGGCATCGGCGACCGCATTGCCGGCAGGAATGGGTCTGGGCAATTCCATACGACCGGATGTGGTGGCCGGCAGTGCGGCTTGTGTCGCATCCATCCCGTCCGCGTCACCGGGTGCCGGAAGGGCCTGTGGCATCAGCAGGCCGCGCAGCGTTGGTCGAACAAAGAATGCAAGGGCAGCGACAGCCACAAGGGCCAGGAGCGCCGCCGTCACCATGTGCGTAATCTGTCCGCCACTGAGCCAGGGCAATGACAGGGTCGGGGCCGCACCAACGTCGGGAAGCAGTTCGAATTCCATCGACCGGACGGTCACGACGTCGCCCCTGTCCTCGCGAAAGCCCACGGCCGATTCGACGAGCTCGCGCAGGACGGCCAGCTCTTCTTCCGGGCGCGGGGCCCATGTTCCGCCCGTCTCCGCCGTCCGGACCCCATCGACCATGACGGCGACGGTCAGGCGTTCGATGCTGCCCGGTGCGCGTTCGATCTGCCGTTCAGTCGCCGAAAAGTCGTAGTTCACGCGTTCCCGCGTCTCGGCATTGTTGGCTTCGCTGTCTCCTCCGCCGCTTGCATCTCCATCCGGCAGGTTGCTGGCGACAGTCACGCCCGCCCCGCCCGCCCCACGCTCGCTGCTGGTGCGTTCCTCGGTATCGGTGGAAATGACCACGCGGCTTTCGGGATCGAGCACACGCTCGGTGATGACCTCCCGGTCCTCGCGCGTTTCGACGGCCAGTTCGACGACATAGCGCCCGGCCCCCACGCGCGCCGCCAGGAGATTTTCGACCGCGTTCCGCATCTCGGCCACTCGGTTTTCCCGCGCTTCCCGTTCGGACCCGAGAATGTCTCCACTGACCACGCGGCCACTTGCCGAGTCGATGACGGTCACGCCTTCAGGCGCCAGGTTCGGCACGGCCCCGGCGACCAGCGACTGCACCGATTGCGCAAGCGAGGCACCGACCGATCCGGAGACCATTTGGATTGTGACCGAAGCACTTGCCTGCCGCTCCCGCGAGAAGGGCGACGCATCGGCGGTTGCGATGTGAACCCGGGCCGTCTTGACGCCGCTGCCCGCAAGGATCGTGCGCGTCAATTCGCCCTCCCGGGCCCGCCAATAAGCGGCATCGAACATCTGCGAGGTCGTCCCGAAGCCGCTGAGGCCGTCAAGCAGTTCATAGCCCGTTCCGTCGGTCCGGGGCAGACCCTCGCCAGCCAGTTGGAGACGCAACGCATCGCGGGCCTTCCCGTCGACGTAGATCGCATCGCCGCGGACCTCATGGACGACACCGCGTGCCTCGAGACTGGCAACGACCTCTCCCGCCGCAGCGGGGTCGAGGCGGGCGAACAGAAGTTCCATCTGGGGTGCCGTCGCGAGACGCGTCAGACCGAAAACGGACAGGAAAGCCACGAGTGTTGCAGCGGCAAGGATCGCCAGCCGACGCTTGTCCTGTGCCTGCCAATAGGCTGCGAAGTTCTCCAAAATCCATCCTCCGGGATGATCGGCCCTTTCTGGGCGTCGAGGGCAAGATTCCCGATTCCCATTAAGAATCGGTTAGCCACCGGTCGGTTAGGACTGCTCCAGCAACATGAGGGTGCGAAAATGGCCGATGACACCGGAGAAGTTCAGGAAAAGAAGAAGGGAATGGGCTTCAAGGGCGCAATGATCGTCCTGATTCTCGCAGCGGTCTTCGGGGGCGGCGGCTTCTTCGCAACCTTTTCAGGCATGGCCGCAGGGGTTCTGTCCGCAAAGGAAGCGCCACACCCGGTGGCGGATGCCCAAGGGCCCCAATTCCTCGAACTCGACCCTATGGTGGTTTCCGTGGGTGGTCCGGGCTCGATCAAGCAACTGCGGTTTCGGGCCTTTCTTCAGGTCCCGCACGAGGGGGGAGACCATGTCGGTGCCCTCGCGCCACGCATTCTCGATATCTTCGCGACGTATCTGCGCGCGCTTGGCGTCGACACGCTGGAGGATCCCGCCGCCCTGTTGCGGATCCGGGCCCAATTGTTGCGCCGCGTCCAGCTTCTTGCCGGGCCCGAGGCTGTCTCGGACCTTCTCATCATCGATTTTGTGATAATCTGACATGCTTGTTTTTGGACTGATCTCTGACGTTCTCCTGCTGACCGCCACGCTTGGAATGGCGTTTTATTGCTGGACCCTCTCGCGCCGGTTACGGGTCTTCAATGA
>JBARXR010000216.1:0-1899 GCA_049647445.1 Jannaschia sp.
GTCCAGCGGCTGCTTCGCGACGAAAGCCGGGCGACGTTCCTGTCCCTCAAGAGTCTCGCCGGGCGCATCCTTTTTGCCGGGACGCTGTGGCTGGCGGCGCAGAGCACGACCACGGTCGGGCAGATGCCGGACGCCGACGTTCGCCGCGTGATGGCCACCTATGCCATCGGGGGGCTGTGCGCGCTGATTGCGCTGTCACTCGCGGCGCGCCGCCTGCGCATCTGACGACCGAGGGCCGCGCCGGCCGAAAATACCGGGGATCCGGGGCAGAGGCCCGCCCCCTGCCGTGCTATCAGGCGCCGACTCAGACAGGATCGGACCCCGCCATGCCCTTCACCCTAGCCACCTGGAACATCAATTCGATCCGCCTGCGCGAAGACCTCGTGGCACGGTTCCTGCGCGAGGAAGCGCCCGACATCCTGTGCCTGCAGGAATGCAAGAGCCCGGTCGACCTGATCCCGCGCGAGGGGTTCAGCGCGCTTGGCTATCCGCACATGGTGGCGCGCGGGCAGAAGGGATACAACGGCGTCGCCATCCTGTCGAAACGCCCCCTGGAAGAGGCGGGCGCCGAGGATCACGCGGCCCTCGGGCATGCACGCCACATCGCCGCACGGCTCGAGACCGGCGTCGTGATCCACAACTTCTATGTTCCGGCGGGTGGCGACGTGCCCGACCGCAGCGCGAACGTGAAGTTCGGGCAGAAACTCGACTACCTGACCGACATGCGCGACGCGTTTCATGCGGACCGGCCGAAACGCGCGATCCTTGTCGGCGACCTCAACATAGCGCCGCGCGAGGACGATGTCTGGGACCACAAGAAACTCCTCAAGGTGGTCAGCCACACGCCGGTGGAAGTGGAGCATCTGGCCCAGACGCAGGACGCCGGAAAGTGGGTCGACGTGACCCGTGCCGACATCCCCGACGGCAATCTCTACAGTTGGTGGTCCTATCGCTCGCCGGACTGGGATGCCGCCGACAAGGGGCGCCGTCTGGACCATGTCTGGGCAAGTCCGGATATCGCCGGGTCAGCCCATTCCAGCCGGGTGCTGCGCCATGTGCGGGGATGGGAGGGACCATCGGACCATGCGCCGGTGATGGCCACGTTCGATCTCTGAGGGCCTTGGAAATCAGCCTCCGGGCGCGCATATAGCCTGCAAATACGAAGGAAGACGCAATGATCGAACTTGGACAGAAAACCCCCGAACCCGCCGCCAGCGATCTGATCCGGGACGTGACGGAAGCCACGTTCATGGCCGAGGTGGTGGACATCAGTCAGACCACGCCGGTCATCGTCGACTTCTGGGCGCCGTGGTGCGGCCCGTGCAAGACGCTCGGCCCCCAGCTCGAGGCCGCCGTGACGGCGGCCGGTGGCAAGGTGCGCATGGCCAAGGTCGACGTGGATCAGAACCAGCAGATCGCAGCGCAACTGCGCATCCAGTCCATCCCGACGGTCTATGCCTTCTATCAGGGGCAGCCCGTCGACGGCTTCCAGGGCGCCGTCAGCGCCGCTGAGGTCAAGGCGTTCGTGGACCGTGTCGCGGCCCTGAACACCGAGGAAGCCGACGGGCTGGCGGAAGCCATCGCCGCCGCCGACGAGATGCTGGAGACCGGCGAAGCCGTCGATGCGGCCCAGACCTATGCCGCCGTCCTGGGCGAGGAGCCGGAGAACGCCGCCGCATATGGCGGGCTGATCCGCGCGCATATCGCGCTCGATGAACTGGACGAGGCCGAAAGCCTTGTCGCCGACGTCCCCGCCGCCATCGCATCCGCCAAGGAGGTCGAGGCCGCACGGGCGCAACTGGCCCTTGTGCGGCAGGCCGCCACGGCCGGTCCGGTCGCCGACCTGATCGCCGCGGTGGAGGCCGGCCCCGACGATCATCAGGCGCGTTTCGACCTTGC
>JBARXR010000217.1:0-1943 GCA_049647445.1 Jannaschia sp.
CAAGTCCTGCCGGGCCTACCATCCCCTTCATCGACAACGTCCGCCCTGCCCCGCGCGCTCCTTGTCGCGCCGCAGGTTTCCAGCGCGCAGCTCGGTCTTAACCTTTTGGTAACCATTGGTGTGGAACGATCAGGCATGTCCCGTGCCCTCGCACCTTTCGTCGGAGCCGTCCTCCTTTCGGGATGCGTTGCGACCGAGCCCGTGGCGGTCATCCCGTCCGCCGCGCGGCCCGCCGACGTCACTGCCGCACGCGCCCACATCCGTGCCACCGGACGAAAGCCGGACACGATGCGGTTCCGGGGCGAGGTGGGCTTCGAGACGGGGCAAGGCGATCACATCATCTGCGGCGAATATGCGGCGACCGGCCGTGTCGGTGAGGCCGTCGGTTTTACGACATATTATGCCCGGTTGCGCGGCGGACAGATCGAGGTCGCGCATTTCGAATCCGGCCAAGGCGTAAGTGCCTGTCGCAACGCCCGGAACGGATTGATCAACGTGCCTGCCAGGCCATAGCCTCAGCGCGGGACCACGATCTCGGCCTTGAGGCCGCCCAGGTCGGACGGACCCAGACGCAGCATGCCGCCATGGATCCGCGCCACATCCTGTGCGATCGCCAGCCCGAGTCCGACGTTGCCATCCGGGTTGCTGCGCGCGGGATCGAGACGGGAAAACGGCCGCATCGCCGCGTCACGCTGATGCTGCGGAATGCCGGGACCGTCATCCTCGATCGTGAAAATGATCGCCGTCTGGCCGGATGTGACGGAGGCCCGCGCCGTCGTGCCGTATCGCAAGGCATTGCCGACAAGATTGGCCAAGGCGCGTGACATGCCGCCGGGGAAAAGATTTGCCTCCGTGGACTCGCCCGTGACCGGAACCTCACGCCCCGCGGCTGTACCGGCGACCGCCTCGCGCAACAGGGTGAAGGCATCCACGGTCTGCCGTTTGTCCGTTGCGTCGTCGCGTGCGAAGTCGAGGAACGTGTCGATGATCCGCTCCATCGCGACCACGTCCCGCGCAAGGTCCGCCGCCTCGGGCCCGTCCATCATCGACAGCTCCAGCTTCATGCGCGTCAGCGGTGTCCGCAGGTCGTGGCTGACGCCCGAGAGCAGGAGGGTCCGTTGTTCGATGTGCCGCTCGATACGCGCGCGCATCGCAAGGAACGCCGTGCCCGCCGCTCGCACCTCGGTCGATCCCGACGGCCAGTACGAGGCGTCCTGACCACGACCGAACGCCTCTGCCGCCCGGGCGAGTCGACGGATCGGGCGGATCTGCCCGCGCATGAACAGAAACGAGATCGCCGTCATCAACAGACCCGTGCCGACCATCAGCACCAGAAGTTGATGCGGATTGGACGCCGAGACCATGGAGCGCGGGAAGTCCAGACGGGTGCCGTCGGCAAACCCAAGTTGCACCCTCTTGTCGCCGCTGGTGGTGTTGACGCCCACGAGATCCCCGAACCGCAGCCGCAGCGTTTCCGCCATGGCGCGGGCGGACAGATCCCACGATCGGATATCCTCGATGACCTCGCCTTGGTCCAAGGCGATGCCGAGATCGGCGGCGAGGTCCGGCCGGTCGCGAACCAATGCGATCTCGCGCGACATGTTGGCCGTCATCTGGACCGTCACGTCCTCGTAATGCCGTTGCAGGAACATGACCGCCACGGCAAGCTGGATCACGATGATCGGAAGGATCAGGATCAGCGCCGCGCGCGCATAGAAACTGCGCGGAAGCCACCGACGGGATGTCGCGCGGTTGGCGAGGGCGGGATGGGACGAGGCGGGCATGAACACTCGATACAGCGCAGGGCCGACAGACGAAAGAGACCCCATGCTGAGGCGACTGGTCGCGCCCAATCCTTCACCGATGACTGGCGAAGGAACGAACAGTTATGTCCTTGGGTCCACGGACGTCGTCATCATCGATCCGGGTCCGGTGATCGACAG
>JBARXR010000218.1:0-10751 GCA_049647445.1 Jannaschia sp.
GATCATCCTGTTCGTGGTTGTGTACGGATTGTACGAAATCTCGATCCAGCTTGTGCGAATTGTGGAAAAACGCCGGATCAGGCGGATGCGGGCCGAGGGGCTGCTGGACGAGGGCGAGGAGATTTGAGCGAGGCACTCGACCGGATCGCCGCAGCGCTGGAGCGTCTCGCCCCCGCGCCGCAGCCCGCACCCGACTGGGCGGCCTCTGCCTACGTTTGGGATACCGATCCGGACAGGCTGCTTGCGGTGGCCAAGATCAATCGCATCGCCCTGCACCTGCTGGTCGGGATCGACCGTGCACGCGACACGCTGCTGGAAAATACCCGCCGGTTCGCAGAGGGAAAGTCTGCCAACAACGCCCTTCTGTGGGGCTCTCGCGGGATGGGAAAGTCCAGCCTCGTCAAGGCGGTGCATGGCGAACTTGAAGCGACCGGCCTCAAGCTGGTGGAATTGCAGCGCGAGGACATCCAGACCGTCGGTCGCCTGCTGGCGATGCTTCGCGATGCGCCGCACCGGTTCGTCCTATATTGCGACGACCTGAGTTTCAGCCATGACGACGCGGCCTACAAATCGCTGAAGGCGGTACTCGACGGCGGCATCGAGGGGCGACCCGACAACGTGATCTTCTATGCGACCTCGAACCGCCGCCACCTGATGCCGCGCGACATGATCGAGAACGAACGCGGCTCTGCCATCAATCCGGCGGAAGCCGTCGAGGAGAAGGTGTCGCTGTCGGATCGGTTCGGATTGTGGCTGGGGTTCCATGCCTGCGATCAGGACAGCTATCTGGCGATGATCCGCGGATATTGTGCCGCCTATGACGTGTCGATCCCGGAGGACAGGCTGCGGGCGGAAGCGATCGAATGGCAGGCGACGCGTGGATCACGGTCCGGTCGCGTTGCGTGGCAGTTCTTTACCGATGTTGCCGGACGGCAGGGAATTTCGCTTTAGACGGGGCGCTTAGGCGCGTCTAAAATTGCGTCGAGATGTCAATCCCCGCTTTCATCTCCGTGCCGACCTGCATAACCTCTCCGGTCAAGGCTCATCAAAGAGTCGATCAACGGGAGTTACATTATGAAGAAGCTTTTGCTGGCCTCTGCGGCCGTCCTTGTGTCCGGTGCCGCCTTCGCCGATGGCCACTCGCCTGTGAAGGTCGGGGTCATTCTCGGGTTTACCGGCCCACTTGAATCCCTCGCGCCGACGATGGCCGCGGGCGCCGAACTGGCGATTGCGGAAGTCAACGAGTCCGCGCTTTTGCTTGATGGCGTGACCGTCGAGCCGGTCCGTGCCGACAGCACCTGCATCGACGCCGCCGCCGCCACCGCCGCAGCCGAGCGTCTGATCACCGGGGACGGCGTGAAGGGCATCATGGGTGCGGATTGCTCGGGTGTGACGGGTGCCATCCTTCAGAACGTCGCGCTGCCCAATGGGGTCGTGATGGTCTCGCCCTCGGCCACGTCGCCGGGTCTCAGCACCGCCGAAGACAATGGTCTTTTCTTCCGGACCGCGCCGTCCGATGCCCGTCAGGGTGAAGTCGTCACCGATATCCTCGGCGAGAACGACATCACGGAAATCGCGCTGACCTATACCAACAACGACTACGGCAAGGGTCTGGCGGATGCGATCCAGGCGAATTTCGAGGCCGCTGGCGGCACCGTGACGATCTCGGCGGCACATGAAGACGGCAAGGCCGACTATTCGGCCGAAGTCGGCGCGCTTGCGGCGGCCGGTGGCCAGCTTCTGGTGGTTGCGGGGTATGTCGACCAGGGCGGCTCCGGTATCGTGCGGGCCGCGCTCGACACCGGGGCGTTCGACACATTCTATTTCCCCGACGGCATGGTGTCCCAGGCGCTCGAAGACAACTTCGGGTCCGAGATCGACGGCTCCTACGGTGCCAACCCCGGCACCGACTCGCCAGGTGCCAAGCTTTATCAGGACATGGCGACCGCTGGCGGTTTCGACGGCACGCAGCCGTTCTCGGCCGAAAGCTATGACGCCGCCGCGCTGATCATGCTCGCCATGCAGGCCGCCGGATCCTCCGACCCTGCCGCCTACAAGGACGTGCTGATGGATGTCGCCAACGCTCCGGGCGAAGAGATCCTGCCGGGCGATCTGGCCAAGGCGCTCCAGATCATCAAGGACGGTGGCGATGTCGATTATGTCGGTGCCTCCGCGGTGGAGCTGATCGGACCCGGCGAATCCGCCGGGGCCTACCGCCAGATCACGTTCACGGACGGCAAGCTGGCCGTGGTCGGCTACCGCTGATCGTGCGGATATGACGAAACGGAACGGCCCCGGCGAAAACCGGGGCCGTTCCCGCAATGGGGGACATTGTATGATCGAAGTTCACGACCTCCACCGTCATTTCGGGGGGTTCCGGGCCGTCGACGGCGCGTCTCTCACGATAGAGGAACGGTCCATCACCGGTCTGATCGGGCCGAACGGTGCCGGAAAGACCACGCTTTTCAACGTGATCGCCGGGGTTCTGCCGCCGACCAGCGGCACGGTCACCATGAAGGGTGAGGACATCACCGGCCTTCCGCCGCATGACCTGTTCCACAAGGGCCTGCTGCGCACCTTCCAGATCGCGCATGAGTTTTCCTCTATGACCTGCCGCGAAAATCTGATGATGGTGCCGGGCGCACAGTCGGGCGAGACGCTCTGGAACACCTGGTTCGGGCGCAAACGCATCGCCGATGAAGAGCGCGCGCTGGCGGCGAAGGCCGACGAGGTGCTCGAATTCCTGACGGTCGAGCATCTGGCCGAGCAGAAAGCGGGTCAGATTTCGGGCGGGCAGAAAAAGCTTCTGGAACTTGGCCGGACGATGATGGTCGATGCGAAGATCGTTTTCCTCGACGAGGTCGGCGCCGGCGTGAACCGCACGCTTTTGAACACCATCGGTGACGCGATCCTTCGGCTCAACAAGGAACGCAACTATACCTTCGTCGTGATCGAGCACGACATGGATTTCATCGGCAAGATCAGTGACCACGTCATCTGCATGGCCGAGGGCAAGGTTCTTGCCGAAGGCTCACTGGCCGAGATCAAGGCAAACGAGCAGGTGATCGAAGCCTATCTGGGCACGGGTCTCAAGAACAAGGACCAGATCGCGGCGGGGTCCAGCGCATGAGCGGTTTCGACGGACGCGGCAACAAGGATGCCTCAATCACCAACCGGCACGGGGCCGGGACGATGACGCAAGGCGTCGCCACCGGCGAGCGCAGCAACACCGGAAACGCCTTTCTGATCGGGGACAGCATGACAGGCGGGTACGGCAACGGCCCCGACATCCTGCACGATTGCACGATCGCGGTCGAAAAGGGTGAGATCGCCGTGATCGTCGGTCCCAACGGCGCAGGCAAATCGACGGGGATGAAAGCCGTCTTCGGCATGTTGAACCTGCGCAAGGGCGCGGTGCGGCTGGATGGTGAGGATATCACGGCGCTGTCGCCACAGGACCGGGTGATCCAGGGCATGGGGTTCGTGCCCCAGACCTCCAATATCTTCACCTCGCTGACCGTGGAGGAGAACCTCGAAATGGGCGCCTTCATCCGGCACGACGATTTTCGCGAGACGATGGCGCAGGTCTTCGATCTGTTCCCGATCCTGAAAGACAAGCGCCGCCAGCCTGCGGGCGAGTTGTCGGGGGGCCAGCGCCAACAGGTGGCCGTGGGCCGCGCCCTGATGACGAAACCAAAGGTCCTGATGCTGGACGAGCCGACGGCGGGCGTGTCTCCCATCGTGATGGACGAACTCTTCGACCGCATCATCGAGGTCGCGCGGACCGGCATTTCGATCCTGATGGTGGAGCAGAACGCGCGGCAGGCGCTGGAAATCGCGGACAAGGGATATGTGCTGGTGCAGGGTGCCAATGCGCACACGGGCACCGGCAAGGAACTGCTGGCGGACCCGGACGTCCGGCGCAGCTTTCTGGGGGGCTGAGGGATGCGGAAGGTCGGCATCCTCCTCCTCCGAGCGACGCGCGCATTCGCACTGCTTGTCCTCGGCGTGCTGTCGCTGCTTCCGGTTCAGGCAAACGCCGAAGGTGGCGTGCAGCGGATCGCCTGTGTCGGCGGCCCGGTCTGCGATGTCGCCGGGCTTTGCGCCGGCCAGGGCGACGATGTATCGTTCACGCTCGCGCCGCTCGACGTCGGACCGCAGGGCGCGGGCAAGTATCGCCTGACACGGGATGGCCGTCAGACGGAGGCCTTCATGCGCCCCGACATGACCCTGCTCTGGGCCGAGGCGCGCGAGGGACTGCAGATGCTGGTCCTCCTCGAAGACTCGGCGGCGCTTCTCGTGACGCGGGCCACCGATCAGGGCGGTGCCAGCAAAGTCGCATTTCTAACCTGTGAGGAAACCGGCTGATGGACCTTCTGAACGCATTGGTCACACTGGCGAATTTCGTCATCGTCCCCGCCATGGCATACGGCTCCCAGCTTGCGATCGGTGCATTGGGCGTCACGCTGATTTATGGCATCCTGCGGTTTTCGAATTTCGCGCACGGGGATACCATGGCCTTCGGGACCATGGCCGTGATCCTGACCACATGGGGCTTTCAGTCCGTCGGCATAACGTTCGGGCCGCTTCCGACGGCCCTGCTGGCGCTGCCGGTCGGAATTGCCGCCACGGCCCTCTTGCTGATCGCGACGGACAAGCTTGTGTATCGCTTCTACCGTGAGACCAAGGCCGTCCCGGTCACGTTCGTGATCGCGTCGCTGGGCGTGATGTTCGTGATGAACGGCATCGTCCGCTTCATCATCGGCGTCGATGACCAGCGGTTCGAGGATGGCGAACGCTTCGTCATCACCGCGCGCGGCTTTCGGGACATGACCGGACTGGCCGAGGGTCTCGCGATCCGCACGACGCAGGTGATCACGGTCGTCGTCGCCATCATCGTGGTCGCGATCCTGTTCTGGTTCCTGAACAAGACGCGGACGGGCAAGTCGATGCGGGCTTTTTCGGACAACGAGGATCTGGCCCTTTTGTCGGGCATCAATCCCGAACGCGTGGTCCTCTATACCTGGTTGATCGTGGCGGCTCTGGCGACGATTGCGGGCACGCTCTATGGCCTCGACAAGTCGTTCAAACCCTTCACGTATTTCCAGCTTCTGCTGCCGATCTTCGCTGCCGCCATCGTGGGCGGCCTCGGCTCGCCGCTGGGCGCTATCGCGGGGGGGTTCGTGATCGCATTCGCAGAAGTGACGATCACCTATCCGCTCAAGAAGGTCCTCGGCTATGCGCTGCCGGGCGGCTGGGAGCCGGAAGGGTTGGTCCAACTCCTGAGCACCGACTACAAGTTCGCGGTCAGCTTCGTGATCCTGATCATCGTCCTTCTGGTAAAGCCCACGGGCCTCTTTTCGGGGAAATCGGTATGACCAGCACTCTTCGCCCGACGCTCCTGTTCGTCTTTGTCCTGCTGCTCTTCGTTGCGACCGGTTTCGTGCAGTCATGGAACGTCGCGCTGACGATCTTCAACATGGGGCTTGTCTCGGCGATCATGGCCCTCGGCGTGAACATGCAATGGGGCTATGCCGGTCTCTTCAACGTGGGGATCATGGGGTTCGTGGCCCTTGGCGGTCTTGGTGCGGTTCTCGTCTCGACGGCTCCGAACCCGGAGGCGATCAGCGCGGGCGGGCTGCGCGTGATTGGTGGCCTTCTGCTGGGTGCGGCGACCGTCGTTGCCGCAATCGCCGCCTTCCGTCGTCTTGAAAAGTTTCGGGGTCTTGTCGTGGCGGGCATCCTGCTTGTCGGGTTCTTCGCCTTCCGGGCCTTGCTGGACCCCGGCGTCGCGGCCATCGAGGCGGTCAATCCGGCGCAGGCGGGCAATGTCGGCGGCCTGAACATTTTCGAGTTCTTCCGCGATCCCGATGCGCCGCGCCGCGCGGACCTTTTCGTCCTGCTGGGCTGGCCTGCAGGTGCGTTGCTGGCGGCGGGCGTGGCCTGGGTGATCGGCAAGACGGCTCTCGGCCTGCGCTCCGACTATCTTGCCATTGCGACGCTGGGTATCGCGGAGATCATCATCGCGACGATGAAGAACGAGGACTGGCTGGCGCGCGGCGTCAAGAACGTCATCGGCCTGCCGCGCCCGACACCCTATGAGATAACGCTGCAAAACTCCGAAGCCTTCACCTCTCGCATGGCAGCCTGGGGGCTCGACCCGGTCACGGCCTCGTCGGTCACCGTCAAGCTCGCGTATTCGGGCCTGTTCCTGATCGTGCTGCTCTTGCTTTTGTGGCTGTCGCAGGCGGCGCTGGCCTCGCCATGGGGACGGATGATGCGGGCGATCCGCGACAATGAGGTCGCCGCCGAAGCCATGGGCAAAGACGTGAAGCGGCGCCATCTCCAGATTTTCGTGATCGGGTCCGCCGTCGTCGGTCTGGCCGGTGCGATGATGACGACGCTTGACGGTCAGTTGACGCCCGGCACCTACCAGCCGCTGCGCTTCACGTTCCTTGTCTGGGTGATGGTGATCGTCGGCGGTTCGGGAAACAACTTCGGCGCCGTTCTCGGCGGTTTCCTCGTCTATTGGCTCTGGATCCAGGTCGAACCGCTTGGTGCCCTGCTGATGAACGGCATTACCGGCGGGATGGCGGATGGCAGCTGGCTCAAGGGCCATCTGCAGGACGCCGCCGCGCATATGCGCCTGCTGACGATGGGCCTGATCTTGCTGCTGGTGCTGCGCTTCTCGCCCAAGGGCCTGATCCCGGAAAAGTAGGCGGTCGAACCGCCCCGGCACTGTGACCGCCCGGGGGCGCTCCCCCCGGACCGCCGGGATATTTCAAAACGGAAGACCGGGTTATTCCGCGGCTGTCGCCTCGGTTGCGGCGCTCTCGGCGTCGATCTGCGCGGCGCGTTTCTCGACCTGCTCGACGATGTGTTCGATCATCTGTTCGTTCGAGAGCTTGTGGCTCTGCTTCCCGGCCAGATAGACCATCCCGGACCCGTTTCCGCCGCCGGTAAAACCCACGTCCGTCATCAGCGCCTCGCCCGGTCCGTTGACCACGCAGCCGATGATCGACAGCGACATGGGCGTCTTGATGTGTTCCAGCCGCTTTTCCAACGCCTCGACCGTGCGGATGACATCGAACCCCTGACGCGCGCAGCTGGGGCAGGAGATGATGTTGACCCCCCGGTGGCGCAGACCGAGGGACTTGAGGATCTCGAATCCGACCTTCACCTCCTCGACTGGATCGGCCGAGAGCGACACGCGGATCGTGTCTCCGATGCCCATCCAGAGCAGGTTGCCGAGGCCGATGGCCGACTTGATCGTACCCGACGTCAGGCCGCCCGCCTCGGTGATCCCAAGATGGATCGGTGCGTCTGTCTGCTCGGCAAGACCCTGATAGGCGGCGGCGGCCATGAAGACATCAGACGCCTTGCAACTGATCTTGTATTCGCGGAAATCGTTGTCTTCGAGGATGCGGATATGATCGAGACCACTTTCGATCATCGCGTCGGGGCAAGGCTCCCCGTATTTTTCAAGAAGATGCCGTTCGAGGCTCCCGGCGTTCACGCCGATCCGGATCGAACAATCGTGGTCGCGGGCGGCCTTTATGACTTCTGCGACCCGCTTCGCATCGCCGATATTGCCGGGATTGATCCGAAGACAGGCTGCGCCGGCCTCAGCGGCCTCGATCCCGCGTTTGTAGTGGAAGTGGATGTCGGCCACGATCGGCACGGGGCTTTCGCGGACGATTTCCCGCAGCGCGCGCGACGACTCCTGATCGGGGACCGAAATGCGCACGATATCGGCCCCGGCATCTGCGGCCGCCTGCACCTGGGCGATGGTGGCCGCGACATCCGTCGTCAGCGTGTTCGTCATCGTCTGGACGGAAATCGGTGCATCGCCGCCCACGGGGACATTGCCCACCATGATCTGACGCGATTTCCGACGATCGATCTGACGCCAGGGGCGGATGGCATTAAGCGACATGGAGTCCTCGTTGCAGACCTGAGGTTGCCTCGACAACTACGCCCCGCGAGAAGGGCGTGCAACCGCAGGAATGTCACCCTTGAGTGACGGTCGCGAGACGGTCAGTCCGAAGCGCCGGGCAGGCCCGAGGCCGGCGTCGCAAGCTCTGCCACGACGCGGGCCAGATCGCGATCGCCCTCCAGATCGGCCACGGCGTAGGCCGTCGTGACCGCGTCGGCGGCGAGGGCAATGCCGGATACGACCTGTGCCCCTGGTGCAACGGGGCCATATGTCTGACCGGCAACCGCGAGGTATAGCGCGCCGGAGTTGCCGGTGCGCAGTGTCGGGGCAACCTCGGACGCGGGAACCTCATAGGTTTCGCCCGGTTCCAGGATTTTCTCGAAAAGGGTCTCGCCGTCGGCACTCCGGATGCGGACCCAGGCCGGGCGCACGGCAAAGAGGACAACAGCGTCGGGAGCGGACGCAAGCACCTGCGGCGTGCCCGGCGTTTCTTCGGCAGCCGCCGTCGTGCCGAGAGCTTCGGCAAGGGCGGCAGTCACGCCGTTGCCGATCCCGATGGAACGGGCGTCCGGTCCGGCCAGTCCGCTGCGCGGGTCGGCCGACGCGAGCGCGCCACCGGTGCCGGGTGTGATCGTCGCGATGGGCGCATCGCGCGCCGTCAGGATCGGCGCCTCGAGCGCTTGCGGACGGTACAGCCGGGAGAGGGCATCGGCCGTGGGCAGATCGACACCAGCCACTTCGGGCGCATCGACCTGTGCCGGAACCGGTGCGAGCGGGTCGAGTTCGGCCAGCAGTTCCGGTGCCTGTTCGACAGGAGCGACCTGCACCCGCTGGATTTCCTTGACGAGGGTCCAGCCGCCATAGCCGATCCCGCCGACCAGCAGTGCCAGAACGGCAAGGGATCCGAGCGCACCCGGCTCAAACCCGGCGAATACCGGAGTAGCCTTGTTCGCAAAGGGATTTCCCGCACCCATCAGCGGATCCACGGGCCCGGAGGCTTTCTTGCGGGTCGCCTTGGTGGCCAGGCCGCCCAGGCCGGGAAGCGGGCCGAGCGCAATGGCGCGGCGGGAAATTTCCGATTCCATCGGCTTCAGGGCGGAGATGCCGCCAAAGCCCGACTCCTCGCAAAAGCGGGCAAACACGATTTCCGGGTCGAGGTTGAGATAGCGGGCGTAGCTTCGGACGTATCCGGCGACGAAGGACTGGCTGTCGAACGCCGTGAGGTCGGCATTCTCGATTGCGGCAATGTAGCTTGCCTTGATCCGCAATTCACGCTGCACGTCCATGAGGGATTTGCCGAGCGTCGCGCGTTCGCCACGCATTTCGTCCCCGAGCCGCATGTCGAACGAGTCGTAGCCACGCGACGGGCTTTCCGCTTTGGAAAGCAATCTGGATTTACGGCCGAACATCAGCCTGCCCCTTAACGATTGTGGTCGCGCCTCTTTGTGCGCGATTCCGTCTCATTTTCGACCCGACTCCCCCGTCGGACCGTTACTGCCAGCCCTAGCCTAGCAGCAAAACACCCACAATGCACGGATTCCTTCAACCGGCCGCTTTGGCGCGATTCAGCGCACAATGGGACCAAAGGTCATCCATCGCATGCACAAGTGCATCCATCATGCGCGGATTGTGAACCGGCGACGGCGTAAAGCGCAGACGCTCTGTCCCACGCGGAACGGTCGGGAAATTGATCGGCTGAACATAGACGCCGTGATCGGACAGAAGGCGGTCGGAGATCATCTTGCACTTGACCGGGTCGCCGACGTGCACCGGAACGATATGACTGCCGTGATCGATGATCGGAAGACCAAGGCCGCGCAGTCGCAGTTTCAGCACCGCGGCACGTTCCTGATGCAGGTCGCGCAACGCCTGATCCGTCTTGAGGTGACGCACGGATGCAGCGGCCCCGGCGGCAACGGCAGGCGGAAGCGAGGTGGTGAAAATGAACCCCGGCGCATAGGATCGGATCGCGTCGCACATCCTTGCCGAGGCGGCGACATAGCCGCCCATCACGCCGTAAGCCTTGGCCAGCGTGCCGTTGATGATATCGATCCGGTCCATGAGGCCATCACGCTCTGCCACGCCGGCACCGCGCGGGCCGTACATGCCCACCGCATGCACTTCGTCGATATAGGTCAGGGCCCCGAATTCCTCGGCCAATTCGCAGATCGCGCGGATCGGGCCGAAATCCCCGTCCATGGAATAGATCGATTCAAAGGCGATCAGCTTGGGGGCATCCCGATCGTCGGCCGACAGCAATTCGCGCAGATGCGCCACGTCGTTGTGGCGGAAAATGCGCTTCGCCCCGCCGTTGCGGCGCACGCCTTCGATCATCGAGGCGTGGTTGAGCGCGTCGGAATAGATGATGAGACCCGGAAACAGCTTGGGCAGGGTGGAGAGCGTGGCGTCGTTCGCGATATAGGCGGAGGTGAAGACAAGCGCGGACTCCTTGCCGTGCAAATCGGCCAGCTCCGCCTCCAGCGCCTTGTGATATACGGTCGTGCCGGAAATGTTCCGGGTCCCGCCAGAGCCTGCGCCGGTCGCATCCAGTGCTTCGTGCATGGCCGAAAGCACAGCGGGGTGTTGGCCCATTCCGAGGTAGTCGTTGCCGCACCAGACGGTGATCTCCGATGTGCTGCCGTCGGGTCGGTTCCACGTCGCATGGGGGAACTGACCGCGATGACGCTCAATGTCGATGAAGGTCCTGTATCTGCCTTCCTCGTGCAAGGCAGACAGGGCCTTGTCCAGCGCCTTCGCGTAGTGTGTCATGCCGTCGTCCTCTTCCCTTGGGCTCGTCCGCCCACCGTCATCGGGG
>JBARXR010000219.1:0-1591 GCA_049647445.1 Jannaschia sp.
TGTTGATCTGACACCCGAGATCGACATAGACTGACGGCGCTGCGGCACCCGCATCCGGAATGGCCCGGAAGCAGGTCCGGAAACACCCTCAAGGGCTTGCGGATGGGGTCAGCCCGGCGCGCCGACGGCTTCGCCAGGATCCACCGCATCCGCTTGCCGCCAGAGGGCGTCGACCTGCCCGGATGTCAGGTTCACCTGCCCGGCGAGCTGGTCGAAGAGCGGGTCGCTGCGGCGGTAGACCTCGGTCTCGTAATAGCGCGTCCGGATTACTTCGGCGCGGAGCGGGTCGGTCTGCTCGATCTGCGAGGTCAGCTGGTCGACGAGCGCGTCGATCCCGGCGAGCTTGGCCACGGGTCGGAACTTCCACCTCGGCAGGTCGGCGAAGACCTCGGCCTCGACCACGGGTGGCGGCGTCCATTCGTCGTCGATCGCGGTCCAGCCGAGCGCGATGAGTTCGTCGTCGGTCAGGGGGCGGGAGACCCCGTCGGCAAGGGCAGTCGGACGGGTCATACCTTGCGGCCCTCCAGAATGAAGCGGCCCGTGGCGATCAGGCCCGACGTCGGGACGACGCGCATTCGATCATGTATTTCCGGCGTCAGATACACGACGGAGGACGTGACATCGTAGTGATATGGCCCAGGTCGAAGGCCGGTACCCCCGCCGTAGCCGGAGGTGGGCGCGCTGGCGGAGCCAGTCTGGCTGAACATCCATTCACCCCGCGCGTTGCCGTTCAGCAGATTATCGAAGGCGAGAAGGCCCCCGAGCAGGGATGAGCTGAAGGATCCATAGGTCGTAAGGGAACTGTTGTACCCGCTCGTTCGCCAGGTCGACCCGCCATTCGGTGAGAACTGCATGAGCAAGGATTGCCGGTCAGCGGTCAGATTGACGCCCTCGAAAGACAGGCGGAACCCGTCATAGAGAGTGTTGTCGAGGCTGAACTCCACGGCCGTGTTGTTGGTGGCCGTGACGCCCAGAATGCGCCGCCAGGGCGCGAGATCGGAGGCCTGCGCATCAATCGCGGCCTTGACGAGGGCGGCATCCATGTAGCCGGGACCGGAGCCGGACGCCGCATCCTCCGGAAGGGTCTTCGCCAGGAGCGCGAAGGCCCCCGCGCTCGCCACCAGTATCTTGCCGTCATCACCTGGGGTGGAGAGCGACGGCAGCCCGCTGGCCTGCTGGGTGATCAGCGCCACGAGCCATCCGGCGGGCCCCGGCCGCACGATCGCCGCCGAGCCGTCCGGCACGACGTAGCCGGTCACCCCTTCGATCGTGTCCGAGCCGGTTCGACCGATTGTGGCCGCCCCTCCGCGCGCAAAGACCCAGTAGACCAGATCGGGAGCGGAGCCGCTGCTCTCCGGCACCTTGATGGTCGCCGGAGCCGTGACGATGATGACGCTGCCGCCCTGCTCACGCGTGAGGGTGACATTGGACGAATAGGTATAGCGCGCCGCCGAGGTCGCGGTGACGAGAGCCTGGAGAGCGGCGAGCGGCAACTGGACGGTGCTGCCGTCGCGATTGCCGATGATGCTGTCCACAGTGACGGCTTGCGGCAGAAGGGTCGTGGATATTCCATTAGCCATGGGGGTTCTCC
>JBARXR010000220.1:0-5087 GCA_049647445.1 Jannaschia sp.
CCAGCCTGATGTTCTTTCAAAATCCCGATTATCTGCTCTTCGCTGAAACGGCTTCTCTTCATCGTCTGTCTCCTCGTTGGAGAACAGGCTAACAGTAAACACAGGACTTTTCAGGGGAGCAGGTCAGGTGCCTTCCGACATGCCGTGCTTGCGGCACAGGTCAGCGCACTTCGCGCCTGCCTCGTGCTTGGCCAAAATGCCGATGATCTGTTCGTCCGTGAATCTCGTTCGCTTCATTGTCCGTCCTCAAGTTGGGCCGGACTCTAATCGACGGTGGAGGAAAGATCCCGTGGCAGGTCAGGTCCAAGACGAGCAACGATCATAGTTATCAAAATTGCCATTGAGTTCCGATGGTGTGTTCCAAACTAGCTGGGCAAATAAGGGTCGCTGCGCTCGCCTGAAACTTCGTAAGTCGCGACTTCCACTTCCACCGTCTCTGGCAAGCGGTTCCGAATCCTTGTTGCCAGTCGCGCACGTGCATTCTGGCCATCTGCACCGCAGACAATGTATAGTTTGTCCGGGCGAACCCTTGTTGCAAACGCCGCGAGTTTCTCGATTTCTGACTCTTTGAGATTTTTGGAAGTTGTCGCTTCAACCGCGACTGTTTCACCATCCACGACCGCGAGAAGGTCGACCTCACAGTCATTGGGACCATCTTCTCGATGTCCGTCGAACCAGATCAATGCAGATGGTAAGAAATAGAATGAAGCTCTCGCGCGCTCGGCAAGCTGCCACAGTGCCCATATTGCTGGTTCGGTTCCATGATCGCTATAAGCCTCGACGAAAAAGCCGCTTGCCTTGAACTGCCATCCTCCCGAAACAGGGGGAAGTTCGTTATTTTGGCAAACATTGCACGTCATCACGCTGGACAAATCGTCAATTGAGACCCAGTTCCTGTTGAAGCAATTCTGACATTGCCATTCGTGACCCTGAAACAGAATTTTTCGCTCGCAGAGATACTGGATTGACGCATCCAACTCACCTGCTGAAAGGTACTCCTCAAGTGGGCCTTCTTTCACATGTGGGTTATCTTCAATGAATTTTTTGACCAGATCGCTGTAGCGCGAAGCTAGCTTGTCATACTGCACGAAGCGTTCCGGACGTCGTAGCTGAGAGGCAATCCTCAATGCTTCCTTCGCAACTTTCTGCCGGTCCTCTTGGCTGCGCACTTCCCATTCTTCATTGGTCGCACGCAATCGCTTGGCCATGATTTTTTGAAAGCGGGCTTCCAGCTCATCATCCAAGTGCGAGGAGTCAGCGCCCAACCTTCGGAGCCCTTCTCGCCAAAAACCATGCATTAGTGTTTGAAACGCATCAGGCAAATTGCCGAAATGCTGTAGGGTGCCAAGAAGATATCGGCCCTTATCGGAATACTTCGCATCCATAACCTTTGGAGGAGGTGTCTTCTGAAGACCATCTTTGTTCTCTCGTGTCCGAAGGAAACGGTCCCTTTGAAAGTCCCGCAATCCGCCGAAGAAGGCATCATCATCGTTCGGAACTGTTATTGACGCTTGTTGGACTGCCAGTTCTATCGAAGCGCTCAAATGACCAGACCTCGTTGGCCTCTGGCAGTATCTCCTATGCATACGAGAAGATGAACTCTCCCGGCTGATGGAGAAGAATGGGTCAATACGAAGTCTGCGAGGCAGGATCCACTCGTGGACAACATTCGAGAACTTGCAGTGGTCGATCTCCCGCTGAATCGACAAATCTACCATCCACTGACCCTCACGGATGCTCGGCGGCAAGTAGTTTTCAGACAAGTGCCAAGGCGTCGCGAGCGGACGCTCCGAGCGACCGGTTTCTAGCTCACTTCTCTGCTGGCCCTTTGGTTCTCGCAAAATGGCCACGGAGCCAGTTGTGAAGTATGCCCGCTCTTCCCAAAACTCGGGAATTGCCCAGTCGGCATCTGGAATTGCTTCGGTTGCAAAGCGTTGCCAAGTCTTGCCTTCTGGCTTGATGCGCTCAGCGATGTCAGCGAGCTCATCCTCTGTCAACGAAGTTGATCTGACAGTAGCTACAGGCGCATTCTGTTCACCTTGGATTCCACGGCGATCCAAGACACGTCCAATTAGTTTTAAGAATTCGGTGTCTTTTGATTGTTCGACTGACATGCGAATGGATGATGTACCGGTTAGCTCATTCCGAGGAAATCGGTTGTGGCCATTCCAGAACACTAAACGATCCGCAATTTCATCTCCCACGACGATGTTGACACCATTTCGTTTCAAAGAGTTTTTCGGTTCAAGATAGTGACAAAACAACTCTGACAATTGGCAGGGCGGTAGAACCGCTCCAGGTTCTGCAAGAGTCTGCAAAAGGGCGCGAGGGTCACTCTCATACTTGGCGTGTTCGCTCTTTCCATACTGGCGGTTTGCAAGTGATTCCGCTGAGATCAACGTCAAACACTTAAACAAATCCGGAGCTGAGTCAGCGAGTTGACCGTTGCCAAAGCTGGTTGAAAGAAAACCAAAATTTTCACGGACGAACGCGTCATCGGATCCGTCCCAAAACTTGTCGAAACTCAAAATGTCGTGCGGCTTGTCGCCGAAACCCCAGCGCCGACTAGAAAACATCGGCAAGACAGATAGACAAGACAACCCTTGGAGTGGAAGCTCAATGTTATATCGGCGCTCGCCTTCAGGGTCGCGATATCTGTCCTCATGATGGTGAAGGATTCCGGGAGCGAACTTCTCGTCTAGCAAGCCGATAGCGTCGTCAGTCAGATTGGCAAAACTATAAATGATGTCAGCGTCGAATGCATGCAGCCACGACGCATAAGCCGGATCAACCCCATCCGGGGATGCAGGGATAATCGGAGTGCGTCGACCAGACCAACGACTAAAACTCTCGGCAATGATTTTGTCGATCAATAAGTTTTCGCAAGTATCCAAATCTACGAGGTATGCGACGCGCAGAGGCCTTGCTGTACCTTCAATCATCCGATGCGCAGGCTTCTCCCACATAGCCGACTCCTAAACCAAGGACCTCTTTTTTACGGCGAACACAATGCCTTCAAACTGCATCTCGGTAAGTAGCCCTGCCCGCACCTGTCTCGAAAGAAGCAGCAAATCAGCGCGCTCCCCGACCAAGGCTATGAGCCCAGCCAAAAACTCTGCCGACTCACTATTTGCCCTGCATTGAACATAACGATTTGCCCTATCAACAAGTTCTCTCCATGAGATCGAATTGCGCCAACGGAAACCCGACCAAAAGTAGGCAGCCATCTCAATATTCCTTCGATTTTTCAGCTCGGCATCAAGTTCCCGAAAAGCCGCCTCATCATTGATCTGCTTGAATGCCCAACCGTCCTGAGGGAGGCGACTGTCCAAGTGTTTGGCACGCCATGCCTCGAACCCTTTCTCGTTGCATTCATCCCAAATCTCTTCAATCAAGCGACTGCCGAACTGGTCTAAGTAGGGTTCAAGAGCTTCTAGCTGCGCCGCATCAGTTATGCCTGGTCTGCTTGGATTGCGAAAACCATAAGCAAAGCCGAGGAGCTTGAAGTACTCCTTTTTGTCCTCCACCCTCTCAAAATGTCGCGCATGAATCTCAAGTGTGGCGGGTGTAGCGATGCATAACAGAACGTGGGGGTAGTTGTAGCGGTGCTGCAAGTTTTCCCAGTGTTCAAGGATAACGCGCTCAGCGAAGTCATCTCGGCGATCTGCCAAAATGTCAGTTATGGTGCTGTCTGCGCTATAGTCTGGTTTGTCGCCTGTTTTTAACGCGCTACCAATCTCTTCCAGTTTTCTCACTATAAGGTCTTCGAATAGCCGACTGTCGAACTGGCGAATGAACTGAAACCAGTAGATTCCAGTCGTCCGGCGCTCTTCAATCTTTGCTCTTAAGTCAGACACGGCGGCGACATCGCCGATTTGACATCTAGAAAGTAGAATCTCGTCCTCAAGGCCCTTTAGCGGGCATTCGGCAAGCTGCTGCAACACCTTCACGCTAGCGGATGCTCGCCAAAGCTGGAAGCAGCGCTTTCGGAAGAATATTTCGTTCTCTGCGTCGGCCCAGTTGGCTTCCAAAACTCGCAAGGCGGAAGCTGAGTACCGAACATTGTGGTCCATATCGGTTCCGAACAGACTGAACCTCGAGCTCGCGAGAGAGTTGAACGATCCGTCCTTACCTTCGCAACGCTTGTCGATATCAGCAATGTGCGATGCGACAAACGTAGCAGCCAAGGGATGATCGACCTGTTCAAGACAGCCGTAGATCACATGGCACATGTCTGCTCTCTTCTCTGCAAGCTGGATGAGCGGACGGAGCGTCCGTTCGGACTTCACCCGTCGCAATCCGCCAGAAAGACAGTCCTTAGCCACCCAGTATTGTTTGTCGCTCAGTCCAGACTTATCCTCGCCCTCCGGATCCTCGTTGGGTAAAGCCTCCCAAGCTCTGAAAACGCTATCGAGCGTCTCTTCATCGACCCCACTCAAACAAGATACAGCTGCGAAAAGCATCCCGCGGGACAATACGTCCCCTCGTTCCTGCATGTTGTTCCAGCATTGAGCGACGGCCTTGGCCGTTCGAGTGTCAGCGCACTCTCCGGCAAGGAAAAGTGCTGCTTCTCTTTGTTTGTCGGTTTGAGAGGTATCACTGACTAGTACAGATAGATCTTCGAACCATTGGTCACCATACCGTTTGCGGGCATGTATGATCAAGCGATCTCGAAACGGCGCATTGGTATTTGGGTCCGCATTGAAGCAAAGGTTCGCCGCTGCCTTGACGCTCCCATTTAGCACTCTTGCTTCGCGACCCGCGTGCGACTCTGGCCTAGTAGCCTCCACTAATTCCTTGAACTGCGCACCTCTTAGGCCGGCTATCTGCCATTCGATTTCCCATCGAATTTGCTTTGGAACGTACTCTAGAACCCCTTCCGCAATGAGCTCTTCACAGAGTGATTTCAAGTGCTTGGTTCTGTTTGAATTCTCATCTTGAGAGTGCTTCAGCGCGCTATAGCAGACTAGCGGAATGTTGCGCTTGGCAAAACTCCAGAATTCCTCAGGAGTCTCGGGTTTGGTTGCCGCTTGAGCCACCAATTCTGAGTAGTACGGATCAAGTATGTAGCTATCCGAGTACTCGCC
>JBARXR010000221.1:0-3243 GCA_049647445.1 Jannaschia sp.
GACATCGTCACCGGCATTGCCCGTGACGGGACGGTGGAGGGCATTCCCGCGGAGCTTGTCGCACGGCTGTTCGAGGTTGAGGCGGGCGATGTCCTTTCTGCCCCCGGCGACGCGGCGCGCGCCTATGTCGTGCGCGTCGAGACCATAACGCCTCCCGACCCGGACGCCGCCGATACCGCAGAGCTTCTGACGGCCATCGCGTCCCAGCTCCGGTCCGAACTGACCAGCGACGTGTTCGAGGCCTATGGCCTCGCGGTGCGAGCGGACGTCGGGTTCAGCGTCGATCAGCAGGCCGTTCAGGCTGTCCAGTCGCAGCTTCTGGGGGGCGGCGCGCCCCAATGATCTCGCCCGCCTTCGCAGACTTCGAGGCCGCCTATGCGCGCGGCGAGAACCAGGCTCTCTGGGTCCGCCTGCCCGCCGACCTCGACACGCCGGTCAGCCTCATGCTCAAGCTGACGGAGGCGCAGCCGTTCTCGTTCGTGCTCGAGTCGGTGACCGGCGGCGAAGTGCGGGGACGGTATTCCATCGTCGGCATGAAGCCCGACCTGATCTGGGAGTGTCGCGGCACCGCCAGCCGCGTGAACCGCGCGGCCCGCTACGACCCGGACGCCTGGGACGATGCCGGCGAACCCCTCGCCGCGATCCGCACCCTGCTCGAGGAAAGCCGGATCGCACTTCCAGATGACTTGCCCGCGGCCAGTGCCGGTCTGTTCGGCTACCTCGGCTACGACATGATCCGGCTGGTGGAACATCTGCCGGATGTGAACCCCGACCGGCTGGGCCTGCCCGATGCCGTGCTGATGCGCCCCTCGATCGTGGCGGTTCTCGACGGGGTCAAGGGTGAGGTGATCCTTGTGGCACCCGCCTGGAAGGCCCCCGCCACGTCTGCCCGCGCGGCCTATGCACAGGCCGCCGAGCGCTTGCAAGACGCGCTGGCCAGCCTTGGCCGAGCGATCCCCGAGACGCGCGACATGGCCGAACCCTTCGATCCGGGTGAGCCCGTGTCGAACTTCACCAAGGCCGACTACATGGCCGCCGTGGAAAAGGCGCGCGACTACATCGCAGCGGGCGACATCTTTCAGGTCGTGCCGTCGCAGCGCTGGACCTTCGATTTCCCGCTGCCACCCTTCGCCCTCTATCGCGCGCTGCGCCGCACGAACCCATCGCCCTTCATGTTCCATTTCGACATGGGTGGTTTCCAGGTGATAGGGGCGTCGCCGGAAATCCTGGTGCGCGTGTTCGGCGAGGAGGTCACGATCCGCCCGATCGCGGGCACCCGGCCCCGGGGCGCCACCCCGGAAGAGGACCGCGCATTCGAGGCCGACCTGATGGCCGACGAAAAGGAACTGGCCGAGCATCTGATGCTGCTCGACCTCGGGCGCAACGACGTCGGTCGCGTGGCGAAGACCGGCACGGTGCGGCCGACGGAAAAGTTCATCGTCGAACGCTATTCCCACGTCATGCACATCGTCTCGAACGTCGTGGGGGAATTGTCGACGGATCAAGACGCCCTTTCAGCGCTGCTGGCGGGGTTGCCCGCCGGTACGGTGTCCGGGGCGCCCAAGGTCCGCGCGATGGAGATCATCGACGAACTGGAACCCGAAAAGCGCGGCGTCTATGGCGGCGGCGTCGGCTATTTCAGCGCCGGCGGCGACATGGACATGTGCATCGCCCTGCGCACGGGCGTGGTGAAGGACGGCAAACTCTATGTGCAGGCGGGTGGCGGCGTGGTCTACGACAGCGACCCTGAAGCCGAGTGGCAGGAAACCGTGAACAAGTCCCGCGCCCTCAAGATGGCGGCGTCGGAGGCGGGACGGTTCGTGCGGCGCGGCAACGGCTGAAAGGTCCGGTCGAGGCCGGACCCAGGCGACCCGTTTCAGGGCACCTCCCTCCGGGGCAGACCGTCAGGGCGATACCGGACGTCAGATCGGCGGGGCATGTCCGCTCAGGTCACCGGCGCCGGCCCGGTCCCGAGACCGAACGACGTCCGCGCCGGACGGGCCAGGTCGCCCGGTGTCCCGTCGCCGACATCCGACCGCGCCGAAAGGTCGGATCGGCCCGCAGGTTCCGCCCGGCATCATCGGACGCCCAAGTCGATGGCGGCTTTCTGGCGGCAGCCCCGACCCCGGCGTGCCGGGCCCTGCGGATCAGCCCTTCTGGAAGCGCGTAAGGACCCGGTCCAGTGCATTCTTGAACGCCGCCCGGTCCCTCGGCCCATAGGGTGCCGGGCCGCTCGACTGTCCACCGGCCTGCCCCATCATGCCAGGGCGCAATTCGGCCATCAGGTCGCGGGTCGCCACCGTGTCTCCGATGCTGGCTTCGGTATATTCCCGCCCGCGCGGATCCAGCGCCGCACCGCCCTTCTTGATGACGCGCTCCGCCAGCAGGATATCGGCGGTGATCGTGACGGTTCCGGGGCGCGCCACTTCGGCGATGGCGTCGTCCGCGGCATCGAACGCATCCCCGGCGGCGAAGAACTTGACCAGCGGGTGGTCTGGCAGGCGCAAATAGGTCGCGGCGACAAAGATCGTCTGGATCCGGCGGCGCAGGGCGACCTCGATGATTTCGGATTTTACCGGACAGGCGTCGGCGTCGATCAGGATCATCGGAAATGGCCTTTCTCGAAGGGAACGTGACGGGGGCCGTCGTCGGTCTCGAGGCGCAGCGTCTCACCGCAGGTCACCTCGGTCACCTCGAGACAGCCGGGTATCCGCACGATCGCATGGGGGATGACATGACGTCCCCGCGGCAGGCAGAGCCGTACGCCCGACCCGGAGAGACGCGTTCGACCGGAGAGCGCGGCGGCGAAACCGTCGGCCCCGGCGCAGACCGCATCTTCGACCCCCAGCACGCCACGATGTTCGCCATCCCACGGCCGGTGGTCGCGTCCGCCATTTGAGATCCACAAACAGGTCAGTGGCAGTTGTTCCGCCCGTTTCAGGAACAGGATCGTATCGCCTTCGCCCCGGCGTTGCACCGCGGTCCACCCGAGGCCAGTGGCCCCACCGACAACGGCAAGAAAATCCTCACAGGCCGTGGCGGGATAATCGCGCCATGGGTGCGGGCCGTTCCGCGTCTCCAGCATGTCGCCGGTGGCGGCCTGCCCGCGCAGATAGAAATCGTGCCCGGGTTCCTCCGCGACGTCGAAGGTATGGATCCGGGCGGCGGCACCGACGGCGATGCGACCGCCCCGCGACAGGCGCAGCATGGGATGATGGGCGAAGGTGCAGGGCGCATCGAGGT
>JBARXR010000222.1:0-36372 GCA_049647445.1 Jannaschia sp.
GGCACCCAAGGGCGTCGACCGCCGCATCCGGTGTTTCGCGCGCGGTGAAGGCCCGCCGCGCGGCATCCGCAAGCGGCACGAGGTCGGCATCGCGACAGAGTTTCACGCGCTTGCCGCCGACCTGCCGGCGCGCGGCAGACCAAGCACCTGATCGGCGATGATCGAGAGCTGGATCTCGGTCGATCCCGCATAGATCGTTTCGGCCTGCGCCTTGAGATAGGTCTTGCGGACCCAGCCCCAGGCCGGATCCGTCACCGCCGCCTGCCCGCCGAGGTCCAGGGCCTCGCGCATCATGTCGTGGTGAAGTTCGGACCAGGCCAGCTTTTGCAGGCTTGCTTCGCCGCCGATGGCCTCACCCGCCGCGACCCTTTCGACCAGCGCCTCGTTCTGAAGGCGCAGGACATGGAGGCGGGCGACCAGCCGCCCGACCCTTTCGGCATCCGCCCCGGTGCCCAGCAAGCCGATCACCGCCGTCAGTTCCGACGCGAACCGTGCCTGCCGGTAGAGGCGCGTCGTGCCCCGCTCGAAGGCGAGAACGCGGTTGGCGACCTGCCAGCCTTGGTTCACGCCGCCGAGGCGCAGGTCATCGCCGACCGCCACGGCGTCGAAGAACACCTCGTTGAAGGACGACTGGCCCGTGATCTGCCGGATCGGTCGCACGGTGACGCCGGGTGCCGACATCGGAACCAGGAACAAGGTCAATCCCGCGTGCCGCGGGGCGTCGCGGTCCGTCCGTGCGAGCACGAGGCACCAGTCGGAATACTGCGCGTTCGTGGTCCAGATCTTCTGGCCGCTGATCGTCCAGCCGTCGCGCGCGGGGTCGGCACGGGTCGCCACCGACGCCAGATCGGAACCGGCGCCCGGCTCCGAAAAGCCCTGACACCAGATGTCCGTGCCAGCGGCGATTGCGGGAACGAAGCGACGCTTTTGCGCCTCGGTGCCCGCGTGAAGCAGGATCGGCGCGACCAGTTCGCGCCCGATGTTGTTGGCCCCCTCGGGGGCCATCGCGTGCCCGAAGGCCTGCATGACGATGTAGTGTTCGACGATCGTCGCGCCGCGTCCGCCGAAGGCCACGGGCCAGTGCAGGCCGGCATAGCCCGCCGCGTGGACCCTGCGCTCCCACGCGACCTCCCGAGCGAAGGCTGCGGCCTCGTCGGCGGGCGGCGGTCCGATTTCCGCGACGGCCTTCGCGACCCATGCGGCGACCTCGTGTTCCAGGTCCTGCTGCGCGTCCGTCAGTTTCATGTCAGGCCGGAACGTGCGGCGACTTGCCGACGCCTCCCAGATAGCGAGCGGAGATGTCCTCACGGCTGCCGATCGTCGCGGGCGGCCCCTCCAGCGTGACCCGTCCGTTTTCGAGGACGTAGACATAGCTTGCGTGATCGAGGGCCAGACCGACATTCTGTTCGACGATCAGGATCGACAGGCCGGTATCCGCGTTGATCCGGTCGAGGATCTCGAAGATCTTTCTGGCGATCATCGGCGCGAGGCCGAGCGATGCCTCGTCGATCAGCACGAGGCGGGGCCGCGCGCTCAGCGCCCGTCCGATGGCGAGCATCTGCTGTTCCCCGCCGGACAGGAAGCCCGCCGTGCTGCGGCGACGTTCGCCGAGAACCGGGAAATAATCGTAGATCCGCTCGAAGTCGGCGCTGGTCGGAAAGGCCCCGCGCCCCTGCACGGCGAAGCCCGCGACCTGCAGGTTTTCCTCCACGGTCATGGCGGGCAGGATATGCCGTCCCTCGCGGACATGGATGAGGCCGAGGCGGGCCCGCTGATGCGCGGCCATGTCGGTGATGTCGGTGCCGTCGAACGTGACGCGACCCTTGACGATCCGCCCCCGCTCGAACGCAAGCACCCCGGAGATCGCCTTGAGCGTGGTCGATTTTCCGGCCCCGTTGGCGCCGAGGAGGGCCGACATCCGGCCCTCCCCGATGCTGAGGGAGACATCCGCCAGCGCGTCGATGGCCTGCCCGTAGACGACAGACAGGGTATCGACCGTCAGAAGCGACATCAGTCGCCAAGCTCCGTCATCGCGAAGGTGTCGCCCGAGACCGTGAACTCATAGAGCACGGAGGTCGGGATGCGCTGGTTCTCGAAGGTCAGATCTCCGAGTATCCCCTTGCTGTCCCATCCTGAGAGGCTGCTGATCCGGGCGATCAGATTGTCGCCCGTCAATTCCTCCCCGGCTTCGAGGGCGCCGCCGATGGCATCGCGCAGCACGAGGGCCGTGACCCATGATTGCACGTATCCCATGTTGGCGTAGCCCGTGTATTCCTTGCCGTCCCAGGATTGCAGGCTGTCGCGGATCGCGATGGCGTAATCCCCCTCCGCGTCCTCCATGGTCAGATCGTAGGGGACGACGCCGACATAGCCGTCAGCCGCATCGCCCACACCGCGCACCATCTCCGGATCGGAATTGTAGGCCGTTCCCATGAAGACGCTTTCGACGCGGTAGTCCTTGGCGGTCTTCATGATTTCGGGCCAGACGTTGCCTGCGTAGCCGTGGAAGATCACGAAATCGGCGGCGGCATTGCGCAGCTTGATCGCGGAGGACGTCACGTCGACGCCCGACCACTTGGTCTCCTCCTCCAGCACGATCTCGATCCCCATGTCGGCTGCCATGGCGCGCGCGTTATCGAGCGGGTCGCGCCCGAATTCGGTGGCGGAATAGACAATCGCGACCGTCGGGTTCTCGGTCTCGCCCTTCATGTAGCCGAACAGGGCCTCGAACATGTCCGAGTATGTGGGGCCGGGCAGGAAGTGATACTTGTAGCGTTCCGTATCCACGAGGTCCGAGGCAAAGCCAGTGGCCGACATCAGGATCTTGTAGGTGTCGTTGTTCTCGGGACTGATCGCCCGGACGAACGGCGTGCCGTCCCCGGCGGCGAACACGAGATCGCCCGTGGATGCCGCCCGCTTGAATCCGGCGACGCCGAGATCGACCTTGTACTCGTCGTCGTAGAACTCCGCCTCGATCGGGCGGCCCGCGATGCCGCCGCCGCCGTTGATGTAGGTGATCGCCGATTGCCAGCCCGCCTGCTGGACCGCGCCCGAAAACGCGAGCGGTCCGGACAGTGGCAGGGCGATCGAGAACCTGATCGCCTCCTGCGCATAGCTCGCACCCGATGCCGCAAGTCCCAGGGCAGCCGCCCTGATCGTCATACCGATTGCCGAAGTCATGTTGTTCCTCCCAGACATGTTGATCATTCCGCTTCGCTTTCGCCCCCTTCGTCGGCCCGGCCCCTGAGGCGGGCGACGATCCCCATGAGGCCCCGCGGTTCGAACATCAGGAAGCCCACGATGAGGAGTCCGAAGATGATCTCGCGCAAGGGCGACAGAAGGCCTGCGACGTTGGTCTGTCCCTGCATCGGCAAGGCGCTGAGCACCTCGCGCAGAACCTCGGGGATCAGGGTCATGAACGCGACGCCGAGAACCGAGCCGATGATGCTGGCCCGTCCCCCGACCACGACGGCGGCCAGAAAGAAGACCGACACCAGAAGCGTGAACTGATCGGGGTTCACGAGGCGCAGGAAATGCGCCGTCAGCGCCCCGGCCACACCGGCATAGGCCGCCCCGATCCCGAACGCGAGCAGCTTGGCCCGCACGACGTTGATCCCCAGAACCTCGGCCGCGTAGTCGCGTTCCCGCACCGCGATGAACGACCGGCCGAGGCGGGTGCGGAACAGATTGCGCGCCGCCACGGCCAGCACCACCGCGATCAGCACGACGCCGTAGTAGAAGCCGACATCCCCGAGACCGAAGAGGTCGGTCGCGGGCAGCGACAGGCCCCGGTCGCCGCCGGTCACGGAGGTCCATTGCTGGAAGATGAAGTAGAGCGAATACTGCGCCGCAAGCGTCGCGATGGCGAGGTAGACGCCCTTGATGCGCAGGGACGGAATGCCGAAGACGAGGCCGACGGCGAAGGCCGCGACGGCTCCGATGACGACATTCGCGAAAAGCGGCGTGCCGAGATGTATCATCGACAGCCCGGCAGCATAGGCACCGACGCCAATGAACGCGGAATGCCCGATGGACAGCAGGCCGGTATAGCCCACGGTGATGTTGAGACCGATCGCGGCGATGGCGTTGATGGCCACCAGCGAGGCCATGTAGAGCACATAGACGGAGGCATAGGCCGGCAAGGTCACGGCCACCGCCACGAACAGCAGCGCCACGACAAGCTCGAAGGTGACGGACGCGCGCCGGGGACCGGATTTCAGCGCGGCTTCGGCGGAATTCACGGCCATCAGATGCGCTCCACCCGTTCTTCGCCGAACAGGCCGTTCGGCTTCACCATCATGACGACAAGGACGATGATGTACGGCAGGAAGCTTTGCCATGACGCCGACAGATACGCGCCGACGATGGTTTCGAGCCAGCCGATGAAGACGCCCGCGACGATCACGCCCATCACGCTGGTCATGCCCGCCAGCATCACGACCGCCAGCACATTGAGCGCGACGAACCCGAGTTGCGGCGACGCGCCGTTGACGGAGGCGGCGAGGATGCCCGAGACGGCGGCGAGGCATCCGGCGATGATCCACGCGATGGTGTAGACCCCCCGGACGTTCACCCCGAGGCCCTCGGCGGTCACGATATCGCTTGCGGTGGCGCGGATCGCGATGCCCGCCCGGGAATATCGGTAGTAGGCCACGAAGCCGGTCGCGATCACGGCGGCCCCGGCGAACGACCAGGCCAGTTTGCCGGGCACGAGGATATCGCCCAGAAACAGGGGCGCGCGCGGCAGGAAGTCGGGCAGCGTCACGATCTCATGTCCCCAGACAAGACCGGCGATGCCCCGCAGGATCGACCCGATGCCCAGCGTGACCATGACCAGCACGATCACCGGACGCCCGACCATGCGCCGCATCACGAGACGCTCGATCAGCAGGACGACGCCGACACCGCCGGCGATCGCGACGAGACAGGCGAGAACCCAGTGGAGGCCGGGCTGGTTCATCGCCCACAGAAAGAAGAATGCCGGAAGCATCATCATCTCGCCCATGGCGAAGTTGAAGATCCGGGTGGCCTTGAAGATGATGACGAAGCCCAGCGCGGACAGGACATACATTCCGCCCGAGGCGATGCCGATGATGCTGAATTCAAGAAACTGGTGCATCACGCGGCCCCGAGATAGGCTTCGATCACAGCCGGATCGGCGCGCACGTCTTCGGGACGCCCCTCGGCGATGACCGCGCCGAAATTCACCACGACGACGTGATCGGACAGGTCCATCACCATTGCCATGTCGTGATCGATCAGCAGGACGGCCGTGCCGAAGGTCTCGACGGTCTTGCGGATGTAGCGGGCCATGTCCTGCTTTTCGGGGGGCGTCATCCCCGCCACCGGTTCATCCAGCAACAGGAGTTTGGGGCGCATGACGAGGGCCCGCGCGAGTTCGATGCGCTTTTGCAACCCGTAGGGCAGGCCGCCGATGTGCTTGTCGCTCACGTCCGTCAGGTCGAGGAAGTCGAGAATCTCCTCCTCGATCCGCCGGGAGAGCAGGTCTTCCTCGCGCTTGCCGAACCCGAGATAGACCGCCGACGCGAACAGGCCGGTCCGAAGCTGGGAATGCGCACCGAGCTTGATGTTCTCGAGCACCGTGAGCCCGGAGAACAAGGCGATGTTCTGGAAGGTCCGCGCGATCCCGAGACCGGAGCGCTTGTGCGCGGGCAGCTTGACCAAAGACGTGCCGTCGAAGTCGATTTCGCCGGACTGCGCCCTGTGAAATCCGGAGATGACGTTGAACAGACTTGTCTTGCCAGCCCCGTTCGGTCCGATGATGGCCGTGACCTTGCCGGCCTCGGCCCGCAACGACACGCTCCGGACGGCGTGGACGCCACCGAACGACAGGCTCACGTCCCGTATGTCCAGCATCGCTGACATGACGTTGCATCCTCCCTCGCCACTTCTGGCGTGGAGAGAAGGTTACGGCGGCCCCGGGACCTTTCCCAAGCGACATAACCGGAAAGCATCTTTTCGAAATACGGAATGACGGATGCAATCTTTGACAATCACGCAAAGTCTGTGCTCAGTGGGCAAAGTCAGAGAGGGGAGGACTTTCCATGATCGAGATCGGCCGTTTTACCATCGAGCGCCTTGAGGAAGTCGTTCTTCGGGAGCACAAAAGTCTTTATGCCGACTGGGACGAACGCGCCGTCGATCCGATCCGGGACTGGTTCGTCGGAGACTATTACGATCCGTCCGACGACAGCTTTGCCACGTCGATCCACACCTGGATCGTGCGGACGGGCGACCAGACGATCCTGATCGACACGGGCGGAGGAAACGACAAGCCGCGCCCCGCCTCGCCCCGCTTCGACATGTGCGACTATCCCTTCCTCGACAGGCTGGCCGCCAAGGGCATCGAACCGGGCGACGTGGATCATGTCCTGCTGACACATCTGCATGTCGATCACGTCGGCTGGAACACACGGCTGCAGGATGGCGCATGGGTTCCGACCTTCCCGAACGCCCTGCACGTCATGACCCAGATCGAGCGGGACTGGCGCGACCCGGAGCGGGGCGCGCGCGGCAAGCCGCCAGAGCCGACCTTCCCGTTCGTGGACAGCGTCAAACCGATCCTGGAGCAGGCGACCCACCGGATCGTTCAGGGGGACGAAACGGATTTCCTGCCCGGCATCGACTTCCTGCCGGTGCCGGGGCATGCGCCGGGAATGGTGGCGATCCGGCTGCGGGACGCAGGACAGGAGGCGCTGTTCATCGCCGATGTCATGCACCAGCCGATCCAGGTTCATATCCCGTCATGGTCGAGCAAGTATTGCGAGGACAAGGCGCTTGCGACCGAGACACGCCACCGCATCCTCGCGCACGCCGCGGAGACCGGCTGCCTGATCCTGCCCGCGCATTTCGGCGGCACCCATTGCGGTTACGTGGACGGGGACGGATCCGGATATGCCTATCGTCCGTCCGAGATCATGCCGTGACGGGCTAGCCCAGCTGCCTGCGGAATTCCTGGCTCAGAAAGTCGATGAGCATGCGGGTCTTGGCCGGAAGGTGACGGCTTTTCTGGAAGACGGCGTAGATGCCGGTCTCGAAATCGCTGAAGGCGACGGAGTATCCGTCCAGCACCCGCACAAGGCGTCCGTCGTCGATCATGTGCTGCACGGTCCAGTCGTTCATCATGGCGATGCCAAGCCCGTCGAGCGCCGCCGTCAGGATCGCCTGGCCGTTGTCGGAGGTCAGAAAGCCGGTCACCGGCACCTCGATGCTGTCCGGCCCGTCCTTGCGGAACCGCCAGACCGGCGTTCCGAGATTCAGGCGGTAGGTCAGGCAGGAGTGGTGGATCAGGTCGTGCGGGTCGGCGATCGGCTGGCGCCCCTCCAGATAGGAAGGTGCGGCGACCAGCAACCGGCGACTTGACGCCAGTTTGCGTGCGACAAGGGACGTGTCGCGCAGCTTGCCGATGCGGATGTCGATGTCGACGCCCTGACGCACGATGTCGACCTCGAAGTTCGACATGGTCAGATCGACGTGCAGATCGGGGTATTGCTCCGAGAAGCGCTTGAGGCTCGGCACCACGAACTGCTGCCCGACCAGCATTCGGGAATGCACCCGGACCGTGCCGCGCGGAACGCTGGCGAGCTGGTTTACCGCGCTTTGCGCATCTGCGATCTGCTGGAGGATATTCTCGATGCGGTCGAAATAGATGCTCCCGGCCTCGGTGAGGCTCAGCCTGCGGCTGGTCCGGTTGAGCAGGCGCACGTCGAGGGTGTCCTCCAACTCGCTGATGTGCCGCGACACCGATGCGGGCGACAGCCCGAGACGGCGTCCAGCCGCGGAGAGCGACCCGCTGCGGACCACCGCCTCGAAGACGCTCGCTGACTTGTGCCACTCCATCGGACTGTACCGTTTTTAGAAATTCACAACCAAAGATCGCATCTTTCCGTATTTCGGTAAGTTGCTCTTCGGTCAAGCGGGTGTTTCGGACGAAATCCGCCGTCTAAGCTGAGGGAAAGGGGGGCAGGATTTTGGCGACCGGCGGTTTTGTCACGGATCTGGATGTGGGCGATGTGCTCGGCCCGATACGATATTGCGTGAGCGCCTTCACGGTCCGCGAGTATTGCCATGCCGTCGAAATCGATGCCGAGGCGTTTCTCGGTGCCGAAGACCAGATCGCCCCGCCGACGCTGGTTCATCTCGACAAGCTGAAACTCTATGAAGCCGCCTGCCCAAGTGGAACCGGTCCGACCGCGCGACTGCATATCGAGTTCGACGCCGACTGGCACGCGCCGGTCAGGGTCGGGGCGGCGGTCGAGGTGCTGGGCCGTGTGATCGAACGCTTCCAGAAGCGCGGGCGCACCTATGTCGTCACCGAGATCACCATGACCGATACCCAAGCCGGCGCGCCCCTGATCGTGTACCGCGATACCGTCATCCTCGCTTATGGAACGGCCGATGCCCCCGACCAGAGGGCGACGGCGTGACCCCGCCGATCCGCCTGCCGGCGCGCCCCGCCCGTATGCCCTCCGTCGGCGATGTCTTCGAGCTGGCGCCCAGAGCCATGACGCGGGAGCGGATGCGCTGGTACGTCGACGCGCAGGCGACCGCCGTGGCCAACGACGGCAAACCCCGGTTCGGCGGACCGACGATCCATGACGACCACGCCTATGCCGTCAGCCAGGGACTGCCGGGGATCATCGCGGACGGCATGGTATCGACCAACTGGATCCTGGCCCTTCTGACCGAGATATTTGGTCCTGCGGCGGCATCGACCGGGCGACTGCGGACGAAATACATCGCCCCCGTCTATGAAAACGACCTGATCGAGACCCGCGTGACGGTCACCTCCGCGCGGGGCGAAGGTGCGCGCAGCGAATACCTGCTGGACGTTCTGTGCCAGCGCGCGGACGGCACCGCCGTCACGGTGGGCGAAGCGCGGATCGGCCGGGCGGATGGATGAGCCCGAGCACATTCTGAAGGGCATCCGCGTCATCGACTTCAGCCGCGTGTTCGCCGTTCCCGCCTGTGCCCAGTTCCTGGGGGATCTGGGTGCGGATGTCATCAAGGTCGAGGAACCGACGCGCGGCGACGAGGCCCGCCGCTATGGTGTGACCGCCGAGGAGCTGGCGGCGGTCGGTGGCGTCTCCCCGAGTTTCCATGCCTTCAACCGCAACAAGCGTTCGGTCACGATCAATCTGCGCAATGCCTCAGGCCAGACCGCCGCGCGGCGTCTCATCGGCGATGCCGACGTCCTGTTGCACAACTTCCGGGTCGGAACGATGGAGAAATTCGGATTGGGCCACGAGGCCCTGCTGAGGACCCATCCCCGGCTCGTCTATGGGGCGTTCTCGGCTTACGGGCCGCGCGGCGCCCTGGCCCAGATCGGGGCGAACGACCTGTCGCTTCAGGGCCATTCCGGACTGTTGCACCTGACCGGCGAGGCGGATCGCCCGCCAGTGCGCGTGGGCACCGCCGCCATCGACCTGCATGCCGGACTGTCGCTGGCCGCAGGCATCCTCGCGGCCCTCTTCCACCGGGAGCGGACCGGAAAGGGGCAATTGGTCGAGACCTCCCTCCTGCGCGGTGCTGCCCATCTGATGAGCTATTTCTATGCCGAATACTGGATGACCGGGGTCGAACGCAGCCGGATGGGCACCGCCAACCACCTGAGCGTGCCCAACCAGGTCTTTCCCTCGGCCGACGGCTATGTCGTGATCATCGCCCCGTCCGACGAGATGTGGCAGAGGCTGGCGCAGACGCTCGACCCCGAAACCCTCGACGTGCCGGCCTTCGCGACGATCCTCGACCGTCAGGCCAATCGCGACGCCCTCGTCGCCCGCCTTTCAGCCGTGACGGTGGCGCGCTCCGGCGACGATTTGTTGCTTGCGCTTGGCGGCGCGGGCGTGAACGTCGCCAAGGTCAACACGATCCGCGAGGCCGCGGAGGATGCGCAACTGCGGGACGTCGGCGGTGTCGTCACCCCGCCGGGCGCGCCGCATCCGTTCGTGGCCGCCCCGGTGGATCTGTCGGCGATGCCCGACAAGCCATTCGGGCCGGTCCCGGCCCTGGGCGCGCATACGCGTCAGGTCTTTACCGATCTCGGCCTGTCCGAGGACGACTTCGCAGCGCTCGCCGAACAGGGGGCCTTCGGCACATCAGGCATGGAACGAGCGGCAGAATGACCCGAACAGGAACGCTCTCTCACATCAAGGTCCTCGACCTGTCACGTGTCATGGCGGGGCCTTGGGCGGGTCAGATCCTTGCGGATCTCGGGGCCGAGGTCATCAAGGTGGAGCGTCCCGGATCGGGCGATGACACACGCGGCTGGGGCCCTCCGTTTCTCCGGCGGCCCGACGGGACGGAAACGCGGGAATCGGGCTATTACCTGGCGACGAACCGGGGCAAGCGGTCGGTGACGGTGAACCTCGGCTCGGAGGCCGGACAGAAAATCGTGCGCGAACTGGCGGCCGACGCGGATATCCTGCTCGAGAATTTCAAGGTCGGGACGTTGGCGCGGTTCGGTCTCGACTACGACACGCTCGCCCAGCTGAACCCGCGCCTGATCTACTGCTCGATTACCGGGTTCGGACAGACCGGCCCGCGCGCGCCGCAGGTCGCCTACGACTTCCTGATCCAGGCGATGGGCGGGATGATGTCGATCACCGGAGAGGCCGACGGAAAGCCCGGCGGTGGCCCGCAGAAGATCGGCGTTCCCATGGTGGACTTGACGACCGGGCTCTATTCCGTGATCGGCGTTCTGGCGGCGCTTGCGCGGCGAGACGTGACCGGCAAGGGCGATTTCGTCGACCTGGGAATGCTCGATGTGCAGACCAGCCTGCTGGCCAATCAGGCGATGAACCATCTGCTGACCGGCAAGACGCCGACCCGCTATGGCAACGGTCATCCGAACATCATGCCGCAACAGGTTTTCGCCTGTCGCGACGGCTATATCGTTCTGGCGGTCGGGAACGACGGCCAGTTCGCTCGGCTCTGCGATGCCCTGGGCGATGCGGAGCTGGCCGGGGCGACCGACCTTGCCGAGAACCAGGGGCGCGTGGCGCGGCGCGACTGGCTTCTGGCACGGCTTGCGGGGCATTTCTCTAACTGGGTGCGGGACGACCTTCTGGAGACCCTCAACAGGCACAACGTCCCGGCTGGCCCCATCAACACGATCCCTGAAGTCTTTGCGGAGCCGCAGGTACAGGCGCGCGGGATGGTCGGAACCCTGCCACATCCCGAGGCGGGAGACGTGCCGCAGGTCTTCGGGCCGATCCGGTTCCGGCAGTCCGCGTTCCGGCCGGACCGCGCGCCGCCGACCCTCGGGGCCGACACCGACGACATTCTTTCAGGCCTCGGTTACGATCCCGCGCAGATCGACCGGCTTCGCTCCGATGGCACGGTCTGAGCGAGGAGACTTTGAATGCAAGATGACCGGTATGACTACATCGTCGTCGGTGGTGGCTCTGCGGGCACGGTCCTCGCGAACCGCCTGAGCGAGGATCCGGCGAACCGCGTCCTGCTGCTGGAAGCGGGGCGCAGCGACAACTGGATCTGGTTCCACATCCCCGCCGGATATCTCTATGCCATCGGCAATCCCCGCGCCGACTGGTGCTTTCGGACCGCGCCAGAGGCGGGGCTGAACAACCGCTCGCTGGCCTATCCGCGCGGCAAGGTCCTCGGCGGCTGTTCGTCGATCAACGGAATGATCTACATGCGCGGCCAGGCCGCCGATTACGATCACTGGCGCCAGCTGGACCTGCCCGGCTGGAGTTGGGACGACGTGCTGCCGACGTTCCTCGCGCAGGAGGATCACCACGCAGGAGCCGCCGCGTTCCATGGCGACGGCGGTCCGTGGCGGGTCGAGGAGCAACGCCTCTCCTGGCCGATCCTCGACATCTATCGCGACGCCGCCGAGGCCTGCGGCATTCCGAAAGTCGATGATTTCAACACCGGCGACAACGAGGGGAGCGGCTATTTCGAAGTCAACCAGCGACGCGGTCTGCGCTGGTCGGCGGCGCGCGGCTTTCTTCGCCCGGCGCGGAGCCGCAGGAACCTGACGGTCGAGACGGGGTGTCTGGTGGACCGGGTCGGCTTTGACGGAACGCGCGCCACCAGCGTCCACTGGATACAGGATGGCACCACGCGGTCGGCCCGTGCCAAGCGCGAAATCGTCCTCTCGGCCGGCAGCATCGGGTCGGTCCAGATCCTGCAACGGTCCGGCATCGGGGACCCGGACCATCTGCGCGGCCTCGGGATAGACGTGGTGGCGGCCCGGGGGGGTGTCGGCCGGAACCTGCAGGATCACCTGCAGCTTCGTCTGATCTTCAAGGTGACGGGAACCCGCACCCTCAACGATATCTATTGGAACCTGGCGCGGCGGGCGTGGATGGCGGTGGATTTCGTGGCGCGCAGGCGCGGACCCCTGACGATGGCGCCATCGCAGCTTGGCCTCTTCGCGCGCTCGGGCGACGACGTGGACCGGCCCGACCTGCAGTTTCATGTCCAGCCGCTCTCGCTCGACAGGTTCGGAGAGCCACTGCACCGGTTCTCGGCGATCACGGCGAGTGTCTGCAACCTGCGCCCGGAGAGCCGGGGGCATGTCCGGATCACCGATGCGGCACCGGATGTGGCACCGGAGATCGCGCCGAATTATCTGTCTGCGTCCCGGGATCGGGCCGTCGCGGCCCGCTCCATCCGGCTGGCCCGAAGGATCGCGCAAGCACCGGCGCTGGCCCCGTTCGAACCCACGGAAATCGTGCCCGGACCGGACGTCGGTGACGACGAGGCGGCGCTGGAACGGGCGGCCGGGGATATCGGCACCACGATCTTCCATCCGGTCGGAACCGCAAGGATGGGGCGCACCGACGATCCGATGGCCGTCGTCGATGCCCGGTTGCGGGTTTTCGGCGTGCAGGGGCTGCGGGTCATCGACGCCTCCGTCATGCCGACGATCACCAGCGGCAATACCAATTCCCCGACCATCATGATTGCCGGAAAGGGCGCCGACATGATCCTTGAGGACGCGACGTCTTCCGTCCGGGCGGCGGGCTGAAATTCGTCCGGCAATCGGTTTCTCCGCCCGGCAGGACGGCCACGTCACGTGCGACGGTCGCTGCCAAACCTCCGGATTGCCGTACTTGACCCAAGGGAAATCCGGGCGCAGCCTGCGGCCATTCCTCGACTCGGAGATTTCAGATGCGTTATTACGTCGCCTTTTATCGGGGTCATGGCACCTTGGCGGATCGGATCGTGCGGTATGCCACCCGGTCCCCCTTTTCTCACTGCGAACTGATCCGGACGTCGATCACGCCCCGGCGCGGCGATACCGTCCGCTGCATCAGTGCGTCGGGGCGCGATAACGGCGTCCGCATCAAGGATATCACGCTGGAGGACGGCAAGTGGGACATCTATGCCGTACCCTGGGCACCGCTCGATGCCTGGGACCGCGCCGAAGCCCAACTCGGCCAGCCCTACGAACTCTGGGCCATGATCCTGTCGCAGCTGCTAAACTTCCGCAGGCATTCGCGGGGCAAATGGTTCTGTTCGGAGCTGGTCGCCCATGCGCTGGGGCTGAACATGCCCCACGCGAAATCGCCGGGTGATCTGTTGCGCGACATCCGTGACCACGTGGATACCTGGGAACTGGCGCTGTCGCTCGCGCAGGCGGACGATGGCGACGAGGACGATCTGCGCACGATCACCTGACCGGCTGCGGGGTCCAGTGAGGTGGACCGGGCCATGCGGCCGGGCCAGCCACGACGATCACGACAGATGCCGCGCGGCCTCGTCGCCGACGATCCGGACGATCGTCGCACAATCGTCGAGATCGAAGGTCAGCGGGACGCGCATGTCGATGAGGCGGGCCAGCATCGCATCCGTGCGGGGCAGATCCTGCGGCGACACGTAGTCCCAGTGTCGATGCGCCGAGGTGAAACCGGCGGCTTGCGCCGCACCGAACCATTTCCACTCGACCCCGCGCGCCGCGCACCCGGCAAGGAAATCCGGCAAGGCGGAGGCGCGATCCGCCAGAAGCTGGATCGAGGACCCGACGAAGGCCTCCGCCTGCGGACGCGCGATGACAGCCAGGCCGGGGATGTCCCTAAAGCCATGCTCCAAGGCGCGATACCGGACGTTCCAGCGCTCCACCTGACGAGGCAGATCGCGCAATTGCGGCCGAAGGATCGCGGCACGCACTTCGTCCATCCGCCCGGAGACGTTGGGCATCAGGCCCTTGTGGCGCGCGAAGACGTCCTCCGGCGGCGCGGTGCCGTTGCGTGGATAGAGCATGTAGCTGCCCGACAGCAGGATCATCCGGGCCGCGAGATCGGCATCGTCGGTGACGATCAGGCCGCCTTCGCCCGAATTGACGTGCTTGTAGGTCTGACATGAGAAACATCCGACGCGGCCCCAGCGCCCCGACGGAACCCCGTCCCATGCGGCACCCATCGTGTGGGCGCAATCCTCGACGACGACGATCCCGGCGGCGTCGCAGATCGACATCAGGGCCGCCATGTCCACGATGTGACCGCGCATGTGGCTGAGCATCAGAACCTTCGCCCGGTCCGACTTGGCAGCAAGGTCATCGAGGTCGAGCACCAGATCCTCCGTCACTTCGACGAGGACGGGCACGGCACCCACGGCGGCAATCGATCCCGGCACGGGGGCCAGCGTGAACGCGTTGGTCAGCACCGCATCGCCGGGCCCCACCCCCAGCGCACGCAGGGCACAGCCCATCGCATAGCCGCCCGACGCGACGGCGATGCAATGCGCCGCGCCGGTTTGCGCCGCGAATTCCGTCTCCAGCGCAGAGACCACGCTCGGCTCTGCCCCGTAGCGGTGCAGGGCCCCGCTGCGCAGGACATCGACGGCGGCTGCGATCGCCTCCTCGGGGATCGGCTCCTGCCGGACGAAGGATTTGGTGAAACGGTCCATCCCGCCAGCTAGGGAAACGTCCCCGGCTTCGTCAATGTCGCATTCTGCGCACACGGCCCTTGCGCCACGTGGCGCATCGGTCACGAGACGGTCCCAGACAGCATCGGCCGCGCCGAACGTATACGACGAACGCGCCGGAGGCGGCGGCATGGTCGCCACCAGGGCCGTCAGATCGACTAAAGACCGACGACGGCCAACGCAGCCTCGAGCTCGTCGAAATGGTGCAGCAAGGCGTCGGGTCGCAGGTCCGCCACATCCGGTCCGCCGGGTGCGAACGTGACCAGAACGCACGGCACCTTCGCCGCTGTCGCCGTCAGCCGGTCGGTCTCGGAATCCCCGATCAGGCAGGCACGCATCATCTCGCCGCCAGCGCGGGCGACGGTCTCCCTGAGATGCATCGGATCCGGCTTGCGCACTGCGAGACTGTCCGCCCCAACGAGGGCGTCGAACATATCGGATGCGCCCAGTTCGGCCATCAGTTTGCGGGCCAGCGCCTCTGGCTTGTTGGTGCAGATGCCGATGATGTCACCTGCCGTCCGAAGGCGTTCCAGCGCCTCGATGGCACCGGGATAGAACGTCGTGTGGACACAGATCGCCGCGTCATAGGCATCGAGCAGGGGGCGATAGCCGCGGTCCACCAAAGCCTCGTCGACCGCCCCGAGGCGCGACAAGCCGAGCCGCAGCATCGCCTTTCCGCCGCGCAGCGCGGTGGCCTGATCCTCTGGTGCCGCAGGGTCGAGACGCACCGCGATACCGATCGTCTCGAAGGCGGCGTTCGCCGCCACCAGCAGGTCGCCGGAGGTGTCGCACAGCGTGCCATCCAGATCGAAAATGACGGATCGTTTCATGCGTCGGTGCCCTTTCGCCTATGGCGCCCTTGCGACGTCATCAAAGGCAGGTAGAACGGCAGCGACATGAGGGAAAGGCCGAAGATGCCAACAGCGTTGATCGTGCTGGCCGCCGGGCAGGGCAGCCGGATGCAGTCGGACCTGCCGAAAGTTCTGCACAAGGTCGCCCATGCGCCGCTGTTGGTCCATGCCCTGCGGACCGGGGAAAGCCTCGACCCGGAGCGCACCGTGATCGTCGCGGGTCACGGCGGCGATGCCGTCGAAGCGGCAGCCAACGCCCACGACGACCGTGCCGTCATCGTCCGCCAGGCCGAGCAATTGGGCACCGGGCATGCCGTTCTACAGGCCCGCACGGCACTCGAAGGGTTCGCCGGTGACGTGATCGTCCTGTACGGCGACACGCCGTTGATCCGGCCTGAAACCCTTGAGGCGATGCTGAACGCCCGCCGTGCCGGCGCAGACGTCGTCGTCCTCGGGTTCGAAGCGGCGGATCCCGGGCGCTATGGACGGCTCGTGACCGACGGCGACCGGCTGGAGCGGATCGTGGAGGCCAAGGACGCCAGCCCCGCCGAACTCGCGATCAGGCTCTGCAATTCCGGGGTTCTGGCTGCGGAGGCCGGGGTCTTGTTCGAGCTGCTGGATCAGGTCGGCAACGACAACGCGGCGGGCGAATATTACCTGACCGATGTGCCCGGGCTGGCGCGCGCGGCCCGGCTGTCCGCCCGGGTCGTCGTCTGCCCGGAGGCGGAAACGCTGGGCGTGAACACCCGTGCCGACCTTGCCGCAGCCGAGGCTGCATTCCAGACCCGCAAACGGGCCGAGACGATTGAAAACGGCGCAACCCTCACGGCACCCGAAACGGTTTTCTTCGCATCCGACACTTATGTCGGACGCGACGTGGTGATCGAACCGAATGTCGTCTTCGGCCCGGAGGTCACCATCGAGAGCGGCGCGACGATCCGCGCGTTCTCGCACCTCGAGGGATGCCACGTCTCGGAAGACTGCGTGATCGGTCCCTATGCGCGTCTGCGGCCGGGCGCGGAGCTGGACCGCGGCGTGCGCGTCGGAAACTTCGTCGAGGTCAAGAACGCGCTGGTGGCCGAGGGGGCCAAGATCAATCACCTGTCGTATGTGGGCGATGCCGATGTGGGCGCGCGGGCGAATATCGGCGCGGGGACCATCACCTGCAACTACGACGGCGTGTTCAAGCATCGGACCGTCATCGGCGACGACGCCTTCATAGGATCGAACACCGCGCTCGTGGCACCGGTGCGCGTGGGGGATGCGGCGATGACCGGATCGGGCAGCGTGATCACGATGGACGTGCCGGACGGCGCACTGGCGATCGCGCGCGCCAAGCAGGAAAACAAGGATGGTCTTGCCGCGCGCCTGATGGCGAAACTGCGGGCGGCCAAGGCAAGGAAGGCCAACTGATGTGCGGGATCATCGGAATTCTGGGCGATCACCAGGCCGCACCGATCATGGTGGATGCCCTGAAACGGCTCGAATATCGGGGCTATGACAGTGCCGGTATCGCCACGGTCAACGAAGGCACGCTGGATCGGCGGCGCGCGGTCGGCAAGCTCGTCAACCTTGCCGACCTGCTGGTGACGGCCCCGCTGGCGGGCTTTGCCGGCATCGGCCACACGCGATGGGCCACCCATGGGGCGCCAACGGTCGCCAACGCCCACCCGCACCGTGCCGGGCGCGTCGCGGTCGTGCACAACGGCATCATCGAGAACTTTCGCGAATTGCGTCAGGCGCTTGGGGGCGACTGGGAAAGCCAGACCGATACCGAGACCATTGTGCGCCTCTGCGAGCGGTTTCTCGACGACGGGATGAGTCCGAGGGACGCGGCTTTCGCGACCGTGGACCGATTGCAGGGGGCCTATGCGCTCTGTTTTCTGTTCGGGGGCGAGGGGGACCTGCTGGTCGCCGCCCGCGCCGGTTCGCCGCTTGCCATCGGCTATGGCAAGGGCGAAATGTTCGTGGGCTCGGACGCCATCGCGCTGGCCCCGCTGACCGACACGCTGAGCTATCTGGAAGAGGGCGACCGCGCTGTCGTCACGCGGGCCGGGGCCGAGGTCTTCGACGCCGCGGGAAACCGGACGCACCGCGAGAAACGGCGCATCCGGATGGAGGCGACGCGGATCGAGAAGGCCGGTCACCGGCACTTCATGGCCAAGGAAATCCATGAACAACCCCAGACGGTCGCGGATGTTCTCGACATATTCCTGGATGGCGACCGCGTCCTCCCGCCGACCGCCTATGATTTCACCGCGACCGACCGCATCCAGATGGTCGCCTGTGGCACGGGACACATCGCCTGCATGGTCGGCAAATACTGGTTCGAGGCGCTGGCCCGCCTGCCGGTCGAGGTCGATATCGCGTCCGAATACCGCTATCGCGAGGGGCCTGTCGGGGCGCTGACCACGGCGATGTTCCTCAGCCAATCGGGTGAGACCGCAGACACGCTTGCCGCCCTGCGCTATGCCAAGGGCAAGGCGTGCGCCGTCGTCTCGGTGGTCAATGTCGCCGAAAGCAGCATCGCGCGCGAATCCGACGTGGCCTGGCCGATCACGGCGGGCGTCGAGGTCGGCGTGGCCTCCACCAAGGCTTTCGTGAACCAGTTGGTCGTCCTTCTGGCATTGGCGATCCACGCCGGTGTGCAGCGCGGCGAGATCGATCCTGGACGCGAGGCGGAGCTGGTCGGGGGATTGCGGCGTCTGCCCGGCCTGATTGCGCAGGCCCTGACCATCGAAGAAGCCTGCGAGACGCTGGCGCACCGGCTGGCGGAGGCGACGGACATCCTGTTCCTCGGGCGCGGCCCGATGTATCCGCTGGCCCATGAAGGCGCGCTGAAACTCAAGGAAATCAGTTATATCCACGCTGAAGCCTATGCCTCGGGCGAGCTGAAGCACGGCCCCATCGCCCTTGTCGACAAAAGCTTGCCGGTGGTTGTCTTTGCCCCGATGGACGCCCTTTTCGACAAGACGGTCAGCAACATGCAGGAGGTCATGGCGCGCGAGGGAAAGGTGCTGCTCGTGACCGATGCTGACGGTGTCGCGCAGGCGTCGCAGGGCGTCTGGGAGGTTCTGCTGATGCCGCGGGTGGAGCCGGTGTTCGCACCCATCCTCTATGCCGTGCCCGCGCAGCTTCTGGCCTACCACACGGCGGTCCACAAGGGCACCGACGTGGACCAGCCGCGCAACCTTGCGAAGTCGGTAACCGTCGAATGACACTCGACGAGATCATGGCGCGGCTGACCGCAGCGGCCGATCCCGAGCGCGCCGCCAAGGACCGCGCGGCCAACCGCACGGAGCGTGCGACGCTGGGCGTCGCGCCCGAGGTGCTGCGCGATCTCGCGGTCGAGGTGCGGGAGGTCGTTTCGGTGGACCGGCGTGTCTTGCTCGGCGATGCGCTCTGGCGGGCGGACGTGTTCGATGCGCGGCTTCTGGCTCTGCGGCTTGTGACGCAGGCCAGGATACGACCGGATGCCGGCATCTGGAACCTGTTGGAGCGGTGGGTCCACCAGATCGATTGCCGCGCGATCGCCGATGCGGCGGCCGGTGCGATTGCCCGGCGCCTCGTAGCGGAGCCTGCGCGGATAGACGTGCTGGAAGACTGGATCCGGGCGGCGAACGTCTGGACACGGCGCACGGCCATCGCCGCCACTGCGCCTTGGGCAAAGGAAAATCATCCGACGGAAATGGACCTGATGGTCCGCGAGCGCATTCTGGGATGGATGGAGTCGATGCGGGACGACGCGCGGCCCGTGATCCGGCAGGCCGTTGATGGCTGGCTGCGCGATCTGGCAAAGCGCGATGCCGCGCGGGCGGCTGCGTTCCGAAACGGCTGAACGGAGAGAGACCAAGATGCGCATTCTATTTACCGGCGGGTCCGGAAAGGCGGGGCAGTATGCGGTTTCCCATCTCATCGAGAAGGGGCACCGGGTCGTCAACGTAGACCAAACGCCGTTGGATCATCCCAAGGTGGACAATCGCAAGGCGGATATCACTGATGCGGGGCAGATGTATGATGTTATGAACGCGTATGCGGGGTTCGACGAGATGGAACCCGGCACGGGGGTGCCGTCCTTCGACGCGGTCGTGCATTTCGCGGCCATCCCGCGCCTGCTCCTCACATCTGACGCCGAATGCTATCGCGTGAACACGCTGGGCACCTACAACGTGATCGACGCAGCGCTGAAATCCGGGGTGCGCAAGATCGTCTTTGCCTCCTCCGAAACGACGTACGGCATCTGTTTCGCGGACGGGGAGCGCAGGCCGCTGTATCTGCCTGTCGACGAGGAGCATCCGGTGGTGCCGGAGGACAGTTATGGGATGTCGAAGGTCGCCGGAGAGGTCACTGCGCGGAGTTTCCAGCGGCGGTCGGGCGCGGACATTTATGGCCTGCGCATCAACAATGTGACCGAGCCGCAGGATTACGCGCGCGATTTTCCGGAATATGTTGCGGATCCGGCTTTGCGGCGGCGCAATTTTTTCGCCTACATCGATGCGCGCGACCTGGCTCATGCGGTCGAGCGTTGCCTTCTGACGGACGGACTTGGGTTCGAGATCTTCAATATCGCCAACGACGATCATTCGGTGTCGACACCGACGAAGGATCTGATCGCGCGGTTTTATCAAGATGTGCCCGTGACCCGGGAGATCGGCGCGACCGAGACGTTCTTTGCCAACAGAAAGGCGAAACGTCTTCTGGGGTTCGCACCCACGGGGCGCTGGCGCGATATCTGAGCGCGGTCGGGGCCGGCCTGAGGGATCGGCGGATCTGAACGGTGACGGTAGATGCAAACAGCAAGATCGCCGTGGCGACCTCTTGAAAAGGTCGGCGCCTGTGATTCATGGTCCTGCGGGGACGTCGCCGCCTCTGGATGTCGTGCGGCAATCAGCACAGCACCTGAAGTCCGCTCACGCACATGAACGTCATCCAGGCCGTGACACGCCCATAGGGGCCACAATTCCTGATCACGACCAAGGCGAACGGATTTGGCGCAATAGGTCCCGCACGATGTCACTTGAAATGTGGTTGATGGGCAGGTCCACGCTCCCGCGCCGGTGTCGTGTGATGTCCCGCGCGCAGATGGCGAACACCCGAGCCGGTGGCGAAACCCGGGGGCCGACTGGTTTTGGGGGCCTGACGGACGGGAAAACCGGTGCCGCAAAGGGTGATGACGGGTGCCACTGGCGTGCAGATCCCCACGGAAAACAGACTGACGGGCTGGGCTGGGCTGGGCTGGGCTGGGCTGGGCTGGGCTGGGCTGGGCTGGGCTGGGCTGGGCTGGGCAAAAAAGATCCGTCCCGGCAGGTTACCAAGCAAAATCTGTCAGGTCCGGGCGGCTGATCGGTGCCGCGTGGGTTGCGGCAGGACCCGCGACGCCATGTCTGCCCTTCAGTCCCATGAACTCGGGAACGGCGCGTCCCTGATGTTGACCATCGTGGTGACCCGGTTACGGGACACCGAGCAGGGTCAGGATCATGCTGCCGTAACTGGGCAAGGTCGATGTGGTCGTCTCGCTGCGGACAAGGTATTGTTGCCGCAGCGCAGCCAGCCTCTCGGTTTCGGCGAAGGCGGAGACTTCGTTGGTGCCGAAGAAGGTTTCCGACCGTGCCTTGATCTCGGTGAGTTGCTTGTCGATGTCGAGGGTGGCGAAGGCGGCCGGAAGCTGGAAGGCGGTCTGGAATACCTCCCGCAGGGGCTCTGATGCAAGCACAGCGAACCATCTCGAATTGTTGCTGGATCCGGCGGCGATCACCGCGTTCAGATCGCGTTCGAGGGCCAGTGTAAAGCGCATGGTCGGATTGCTTTCCCCGATCCGGATCTCGAACTGACGATCGAGAAAATTCTGAACGATTCCTTCGGCGAACCCGTCCGGATACGTCCGCTCCACCGGTCTTTCCTGAAGGCCGAGGGCGTCCGAAAAGGCCCGATAACGCGGATCAGGGAAGACGTTGACGAGGGAGGTGGGGCTGGACGCATCGGACGTCAGGATGCGGTTCGCGAAGGCCACGCCATCGGGACGGGACGGCAGGTTGAAGAGATCGAACGTCGCCAGCATGAGGCCGATATCGCGAAAGAACGCCTGCGGGGTCGCCACCCTGTCGGTGCGGGCCGACACGGTGGCGACGAATTTCTCGAGCCTGCTTTCGTAGGGCTGATCCGCCGCCGCTGCCTCCGCGCGCTCGGCAAAGCCGAACACCCGCGCGAGGGCCGCATACCGCGGATCGTCCAGCGTATTGGCCGCAGAAACCGGATCGTCCAGATCCGAGGTCAGGACCGAGGTCAGGAATGCGGTCCGGTCGACGTCCTGCTCCAACCCGAAAAGGCGCAGGGCCGATGTCAGGAGCGGGCCGTCGCCGAGAAGGTCGTCGACCGTCCGGATGGAGGCGGCGCGGTCGGCGAAGGCCGCCGCAAAACCATAGATGCTGTCGGGCCGGTCCGTCCGGGAGGCAAGGTCGAACGCCTTTGCGAGATCGGAATAGCGCGGATCGGACAGGCGGCTGGCGAATGACGCGGGATCGGCGGCGTCCGATTGCAGGACCTGGCGCAGGAAGTAGGTGTTTCCGATATCCTTTTCGAGGCCGAAGCTGGCCAGCGTGGCGCGCAGAAGGGCGGGATCGCCAAGCAGGTCGTCCGCCGATCCGACAGTCGCGAGTTTTGCCGCGATCTCTCCACCAGACCGCCCGTCGGGCGCCAGCGGCCCACCCTCTCCCGCGAAGTTGAAGGTTTCGGCAAGCGCAAGATATCGCTTGTCGGCCAGTCGGTTGGCCAGCGATCTTGGATCCGAAAGGTCGGAGTCGAGCACCTTCTTGATGAACGCGCGGTTGTTGATATCGTCGTCGAGACCGAAGGCCCCTAGGATGACGGTCAGCATCGCGCGGTTGTCCAAAAGCTGGTCGGATGTCTTGACGTCCCGTATGTCCGTCAGGAACGACTGCGTCTGACGCTCCACCGCGGGGGATCTGGAATACAGCGCCTGCTGCGTCGCGCGGGTCCTGTTGACGAAGGCATAACCGGACACGCCGGTTCCGAGGACGATGGGGGAATAGGTCATGTCTCCTCCGGGGCGCGGGCAGGGTTGCGACTTTGCAGATAGACGGCATTGCTTAATTCTGCGTGTGCGCCGAACGGCTCTCTCTCCTGAACTGCAGAGGATTTGCCTCGAACCCGAAGCGACTTTCTGCGTGTCCGACCGTCCCGACGGCCGCGCTTGCTCTTGCCACGCCCCTGCCCTAGTCAGCGCGCGACCGATCTCTGGGGGCCGCCATGCCGCGACTCGTGATGAAATTCGGCGGCACCTCCGTCGCCAACCTCGACCGCATCCGCCGCGTGGCCAAGCGCGTGGGCGTCGAGGTGGCAAAGGGCTATGAGGTGATCGTGGTGGTCTCGGCGATGTCGGGAAAGACCAACGAACTGGTCGGCTGGGTCGGGGAGACGTCGCCCCTGTATGACGCGCGGGAGTACGACGCGGTGGTGTCGTCGGGGGAGAACGTGACGGCGGGCCTGCTGGCGCTGGTGTTGCAGGAAAACGGGATCGAGGCGCGGTCGTGGCAGGGCTGGCAGGTGCCGGTAAAGACCACGAGCGCCCATTCGTCGGCACGGATCGAAGAAATCCCCACGGCCAATTTCGACGACCGGTTTTCGAAGGGGATGCAGGTCGCGGTGGTGGCGGGGTTCCAGGGCGTATCCCCCGAAGGCCGGATCACAACGCTTGGACGAGGCGGATCCGACACCACTGCCGTGGCCTTCGCCGCCGCCTTCGCGGCCGAGCGGTGCGACATCTATACGGACGTCGACGGGGTCTATACCACGGACCCGCGGATCACGTCGAAGGCGCGCAAGCTCGACAGGATCGCGTTCGAGGAAATGCTGGAGCTGGCGTCGCTGGGGGCCAAGGTCCTGCAGACCCGTTCCGTGGAACTGGCGATGCGGTACAAGGTCAAGCTGCGCGTGCTCAGCAGTTTTGAGGAACAGTCGGACGACGCGGGAACGCTGGTCTGCGACGAGGAGGACATCATGGAATCGAACGTGGTTGCCGGGGTCGCGTTTCAGCGCGACGAAGCGAAGATGACGCTTGTATCGGTCGCGGACAGGCCCGGCGTGTCGGCGGCGATCTTCGGCCCCCTCGCCGAAGCGGGCGTCAACGTGGACATGATCGTGCAGAACATTGCCGAGGACGGGCGCACCGACATGACGTTCAGCCTGCCGGTCGATCAGGTGGCGCGTGCCGAAAAGGCCGTGCGCGACGCGATGTCCCGAGAAGAGATCGAATTCCACGACCTGATCGCGGACACCGACGTCAGCAAGGTATCGGTCGTCGGTATCGGGATGCGGAGCCACGCCGGTGTCGCGGCGCGGATGTTCAAGGCGCTGTCGGCAGAGGGGATAAACATCAAGGTCATCACCACCTCCGAGATCAAGATTTCCGTGCTGATCGACCGCAAATACATGGAACTGGCGGTTCAGGCCCTGCATGACACCTTCGGGTTGGAGAAGGCCTGAACGGCCCGGCGGACTGGAAACTGGAAAATCTGTTCCCATTGCCCTAGCCTCCGACTGTATTTGATCGGTGGACGGCATGAAGACATTCTATCTGGCAGCCATTGTGGCGATCGGTCTCGCGGGTGCTGCGGCGGCGCAGGCCCCGGTGCGTCCCGGCGATTTCGGCGCGCAGTTTCTCGGTGCCAATCCCGTCTGTGCGGGCGTCGTACGCTGGCTGAACGAAGGGTTGGGGCCGCAATTCCGTCTCCCGACGAACGTGCGGCCCGCGATGGTGATCTTTCAGTTGATGGAAGGAAACAACCGGCGGCTTCAGCCGCTTGTCACCGATGAGGCTTTGGCGCGGTTGCACCCGGACGGGTCGGCCCTCGACACGCGGGAGGCGCTGGAGGTCATGTCGGCCAATGTCGATGCCTGCCGCAGAGCGCTGAGCGATCAACCCGGCGGATCATGGATCGGGTCGCTCGCCGCGGGGGCGCGGGATCTTGCGATGTTCCGTCAGGCGGAGCGCTTCTTTCCCGACGAACTGGCGGAAGCCACGAAGGGACCGGGGTCCGGCGCGTTCCGGTCGTTGAGCATCGCGCCGGACCGGTTGCCGACCCGCACGATCACCGCCGCTGAGCGCCGGGCGAACCAGGTTCGCCTCGAAGCCGCGCTCGACCGTTCTTACCTTCCGGAGCCGATCGCGGGCGCCGATCAGGCAGCCGTCATGAACGGCACGGCCGACAGGCTGACCGCGGACGAAGTGCGGCGCGCGCTGGTGGTCGAAATGCAGGCCGGGGTTCCGACCGAGCACCTGACGATGGGCGGCTACCGCCTGATGCACCCGAGGTTCGGCATGGTCGGCGTCAATGCCATCAAGTCCGTTGACGACGTCACATGTGACGTGCCGACCGACGGCTTGTCCCGCTGCACGTTCGTGGTGACGACCTATACGTCTTTCGATCCGAGCGTGATGAACCGCGTGGCGCGGAACGGCGAGCAGATCACGCGCCTGTTCAACGCAGATGGCGTGACCGAACGCGTTTTCCCGATGGAGGGCGCGTTCAGGTTCAAGGACCGCGGCTGGCGCGTCAGGCTGGAGGGGGACGCCCTGACGCGGATGATTTTCGGCAACCCGCCGGACACCGGTCCGTATTGTCCGGGCATAGCGGATTCGGAAGTCTTCTTCGGCTGCCCGCCCCGGTGAACGCGGCGCTGGCGATTTCGCCGGCGTCGGCGCATTACCGGTCGGGACAGGGATATGATTTTCGACCCCAGGGAGGCTGGAAAAAGACGATGACGGACGGATCGGATCGACATCTCCTCTTGCGGCGCAAACGGCACGTCACGGCCGAAGCAGGGCCCCGCGGCACGGGAAAATGGACCCGCCGCGCGGCCCTGCTGGCGGGCGGGGCCGTGATCGGTGTCGCCGGCGCACGGGCCTGGGATGCGGCGCTGCCCGACGACACGGCCCTGGCACGCCTGCCGGACGCAACGCCGCCCGGGATGCTCAACGATGCGTCGCTCCTGTCGCCGACCCCCGTCGCCTCCCACCGGACCGTGACCGACGCGGGCGAGGCGCTGGCCGATGTCATTCGGACGGCCTTGGCCGAGCGGGAGCCGATCTGCGTGTCGGCGGCCCGCCATTCCATGGGGGGCCAGTCGATCCCGAGGAACGGCAATGCGATTACCTACGACAATGGCTCGGTAGAGCTTGACCGCGCCGCGGGCACCTACCGTGTCCATGCGGGGGCGCGCTGGCGCGACGTGATCGCAGCGCTCGACCCGCAAGGCTTTTCGCCCAAGATCATGCAGTCGAACCACGACTTCGGCGTGGCGGCGACCTTCTGCGTCAATGCCCACGGCTGGCCCGCACCATTCGGCCCGATGGGATCGTCGGTGCGATCGCTTCGCATGGTCGTGCCCTCGGGCGAACTGGTGAGCGCCTCGCGCACAGAGAACGCCGACCTGTTCGCGCAGACCATGGGCGGCTATGGCCTGACGGGCGCGATCATCGATCTCGAAGTGGAGATGGAACCGAACACGCGGCTGGAGCCGTCGTTCGAGATCATGCCCGCGCGGGCGTTCGCGGGTGCCTTTCGCGCGGCCCTCGACAGCGGAGCGGTGCCCATGGCCTACGGGCGGCTGGACGTGGCGCGCGGCTCGTTCCTCGAGGAGGCGCTGCTCATCACCTACCGGCAATCCGCCGATCAGGCCGATTTACCGGCCGCCGCCGGGTCGGGCTGGGTGTCGAAAGCGGGCGGGGCGCTGTATCGCGCGCAACTGGGACGCGACAGCATGAAATCCTTACGCTGGTTCGTCGAGACGCAGGTCGGGCCACGCGTTGCGGGCGGGGCGACCACCCGCAATGCGCTGATCAACGAGCCCGTCGCGACGCTCGACGACGGGGATCCGACGCGGACGGATATCCTGCATGAATACTTCGTGCCCTTCGATCGATGGGACGCCTACCTCGACCTCTGTCGGGACGTGATCCCCGCCTCCTTTCAGGAGTTCCTGAACGTCACGCTGCGCTTTGTGGACACGGATGCCGAAAGCTGGCTCAGCTATGCCGCGGTCCCGCGCATCGCGACGGTCATGAGTTTCAGCCAGGAAATGTCCGCCCGTGCGGAGGCGGACATGGCGCGCATGACCCGCGCCCTGATCGACGGCGTGCTGGCGATCGGCGGCAGCTATTACCTGCCGTACCGTCCCCATGCCACGGTGCAGCAGTTCGCGCGCGCCTATCCGCGCGCGGCGGAGTTCGCGGCGGCCAAACGGCGACTGGACCCGGGTCTGCGTTTCCGCAACAACCTGTGGGACAGCTATCTGGGGGCCCTATGACGGTGCAACGCAAACTGGCGTGGGGTTATGCGGCGGTGCTGCTGGCCGTCGCATCGATCAATTACCTTCCCCTGCCGGGGCTGGTCGACGCGGAGGGCCTGGCGTTCGGCATCTTCGCGCTCGATCCGTTCGACGACGCCCTGCATGTCGTGTCGGCGCTCTGGGCCGGGTGGTCGGCGTGGCGGTCGCACAAGGCGGCGGAGTTCTTCCTGATCGCCTTCGGGCTTCTCTATCTCGCCGACGGTGCGTTGGGGATGCTGACGGGGTGGGGATACCTCGACCTCGCCATCTGCTTCAACGCGTCGATCGGGGCCGATTTCGGCCTGTTCCGCTGGCTTGCCAACCTGCCGCACATGGCTCTGGGTGGCCTCGCGCTCGCGGCGGGTCTGACCTCGCTCGTGCGGGAAACGCGGCCCGCATGAGGCGCCTAGGTCGCTGGCTGCTGCGGCTGGTCGGGGCGCTCGTCGTCTTCGTCCTGCTGTTGCTGGCACCATCGGCCTATGTTGAGGTCGCCTGTCGGGGCGAGGCGGTCACACAGGTGGAGGGGCAATTGCCGGCGGAACACTGGCGGGCGGAGGCACGCACCCTGCTCACCTATCCCGAATGGCATATCGTCCACGCCTACGAAGACTATGCGCGGGTGATCGCGGCGGGGGATCCCCACGACTACGGGTTCCTGCGCGGCATCGCCGGTTTCTGGTCATCGTTCTGCGCGTTGTCGCGCGCGGCGGATGCTCTGGGTGCGGACGATGGCGGTTCGCGGCAAACGGTCCATGTCATCGGAGTCAGCTTCACGGCGGAGCTTTTGATGAAGGCGGCCTATGAAGAGACTTTGGGCCGCGTCACGACATGGGTGCGGGGCGAGACACGCGCGTCGCTGGACGACCTGAGCGCGACGCAAGCGGCGGAGTATGCGACCTTCCTGCAACAGGTGCCGTGGTATCGGTGGGATTTCGCGCGCGATGCCGCGGCGTTGGACACGGCGTCCACGGGGGGCTTTCGCGACCGGGAACGGCGTCTGGCACTCGGCCTCGAATACCGCGCCAAGGCCGTCTACGCGGGCGTCATCGAACAGGCGGTCGCTGGTGTGGGACCTGATGCGCTGACCCTGCGGATGATCGTGACAGGGCTGGGCGCGCCGCCCGAGGGCGTCGTGGTGATCGAGGAGCGGCCCGAGGGCACGGTCGTCGAGACCCCCCGCTACCGCGCCCTGACGCTGCTGCTGGCAGAAATGGCCGCAACCGGCGCGACCTTTGTCGAGATCGCGGGCAACGACGACATCCTGTTCACCACGATCAGCGACGCACCCGCCGCCGGACCGGGTGTCATCGCCAGCCTGCCGCGACAGGGCGCGGGGGATATGCGCAACCTGCACCTTGTGAAAGTGCCTGATCTGGCGGCACATTTACGGGGCTTGGGCGAAAACGGGCTGACCCTCGAACATATCCACGACTACTGACGCGACGGCCTCTCCCCTTTGCCGGATCTCTGGCCTATACGAGGGACCCGAAGGGGAGAGCAGAATGCCGACCATGGAAAGCGAGAGCCGCAAGCTGCTGCGGCGGTTGCAGGCCGTGATGGCCGATGCCGCCGCCGGACAGGAACGGCTGGACCAGATCGTCGATCTGGTCGCGACCTCCATGGGAACGGAGGTGTGCTCGATCTATCTGCACCGCGACGCCGATACCCTCGAACTCTGCGCGACCTTCGGCCTCAAGGCCGAGGCGGTGCATGTCACCCGCATGCGGCTGGGCGAAGGTCTGGTGGGCCGGGTGGCCCGCGCGCGGCGCGCGATCAACACCCCGGATGCGCCCTCGACCAAGGGGTTCCGTTATATGCCGGAGACCGGCGAGGAAGTGTTCTCGAGCTTCCTCGGCGTGCCGGTCCAGCGCGTGGGCGAACGTCTTGGGGTGCTGGTCGTGCAGTCCAAGGACGCACGTGTCTATTCCGACGACGAGGTCTATGCCCTGGAAGTCGTGGCGATGGTGCTGGCCGAGATGACCGAACTCGGCGTGTTCACCGGCGAGGGCGAAGCGCTAAAGCCGCGTCACAAGCAGCAGGTCCTGTTCCGGGGCGTCACGGGCCAGGAAGGCAGCGCCGAGGGCGTCGTCCACCTGCACGACCCGCGCGTCGTCATCACGCGTCCCGTAAGCGACGACCCGGACCACGAAAAGGCGCGCCTGAACGAGGCGATCGACGCGCTGCGCCTGTCGGTGGACAAGATGCTGTCGGAAGCCACCGGCGATCGCGAACAGACCGAGGTCATCGAGGCGTTCCGCATGTTCGCCTATTCGCGGTCCTGGCTGCGCCGGATGGAGGCGGATATCGACGCGGGCCTGACGGCCGAGGCGGCTGTGGAGAAGGAACAGACGGCTGCCCGCGCGCGCATGGCCGGGGCCGATGCCTATCTGCGCGACCGGTTGGCCGATCTCGATGACCTGTCCAACCGCCTGCTCCGGATGCTGACCGGACAGGGCCGCGACACGACCAAGCTGCCGGACGGGGCGGTGCTTGTGGCGCGCAACATCGGGCCGGGCGAATTGCTGGAATATGGCCGCACCCTGAAAGGTGTGGTCCTGGAAGACGGGGCGGTCGGCAGCCATGCGGCCATCGTCGCCCGCGCTTGGGCGATCCCCCTCGTGTTGCAGGCGCGGGGGATAACGGCGGAGGCGCTTTCGGGCGACGTGATCCTCGTGGACGGCGATCAGGGCGTGGCGCACCTGCGCCCAGACGACGCGGTGCGGAATGCCTTCGGCGAAAAGCTGGCCATGCAGGCGGAGGCGCAGACCCGCTATGCCTCCATCCGGGACCGGGCATGCATGTCCTCGGACGGGCACCGGATCGAGATGATGATGAACGCGGGCCTCATGGCCGATCTGCCGTCGCTCGAGTCCTCCGGCGCGGAAGGCGTCGGCTTGTTTCGCACGGAATTGCAGTTCCTGACCCGCAACAAGGTGCCCAAGCGCGGCGAGCTGGCCAGCCTGTACGCCCGCGTGATGGACGCAGCACCGGGCAAGCCGGTTACCTTCCGGACCCTCGACATCGGGTCCGACAAGGTGCTGCCTTACATGAAGCGCACGGAAGAGCCGAACCCGGCCCTCGGCTGGCGCGCGATCCGCGTGGGCCTCGACAAGCAGGGCGTGATGCGGATGCAGTTGCAGGCGCTCATCCGCGCGGCGAACGGGCGCCCCCTGCGGGTGATGTTCCCCTTCATCGCCCAGATGGAAGAGTTCCTGATGGCCCGCGACCTGCTGCTGCGGGAAATGGACCGCGAAACGGCGCTCGGCCATATCCTGCCGGAAAACCTGTCGGTCGGCGCGATGCTGGAGACGCCCTCGATGGCCTTTGCGCCCCGGCGGTTCTTCGAGCAGGCGGATTTCATTTCCATCGGCGGCAACGATCTCAAGCAGTTCTTCTTTGCCGCCGACCGGGAGAACGAGTTGGTGCGGCGGCGGTACGACACCCTGAACGTCAGCTTCCTCAGCCTGATCGAACAGATCGTCGCCCGCTGTGCCGAGACGGAGACGCCGGTGTCGTTCTGCGGCGAGGACGCGGGGCGACCGGTGGAGGCGTTGTGCTTTGCCGCGATGGGCCTGCGCGCACTGTCGATGCGGCCCGCATCCATCGGCCCGGTCAAGCACATCCTGCTGCGCTCCAACCTGTCGGAGGTGCGTGACGTCATTGCCGGCGCGCGCGAGGCAGGCGAGCAATCGGTGCGCCCGGCGGTCATGGACTATCTGCGGACGCGGTAATCCGAAACGGTTGCCAGACGCGCCCTTCGCGCGCAGGCTCGGCAGAGAGGAGAACCGCAAGTGCCCGCATACGTGATCTTCGATGTCGATATCCGCGACATGGCCCGCTATCAGGTCTTCATGGACGCCGTGAAACCGGAACTGGAAGCGGCAGGCGCGCGGTATCTTGCACGCGGAGGGGCGCATAAGGTGCACGAGGGCGCATGGGAACCGCGCCGGATCGTGCTGCTTGAGTTTCCGTCGATGGCCGCTTGGGATGCCTTCTACAACGGCGAGACGTATCGCGGCTTGAAGGAGGTCCGCGACGGCTGCAGCTCCGCCCGGCTTGTCAGTGTGGAGGGGCTGGAGCAGGCGGAAACGCCCCCAGATCCGCCACAGGCATGAGCCCGCCGGTCTTGTTTCGGCACAGACAGATCAACGTGCCGTCCGGGCTGAACACCGGGGCCTGCGGGTAATCGCCGGGGATTTCGGCGATGGTGCCCAGCGTTTCGGCATCGACAAGGACGTTCTTCGTGATGCCGGGAAAGGCGATGATCTGGCCGTCCGGGGACCAGCCCGGGCCTGCATCGGTCACGTCCTGAAAGGAAAATCGTCGCTCGGCGATCAACCTACCGCCGGCCACTGCGCGCACGGCCCAGCGTTGGTCCACAGCTTTCCCCCGGGTCGCCGGCTCGGGGTCCAGAAACCGTGCCAGCATCCGCGTTCCATCAGGCGAAACGTAAACGCCGGTGCAGCGCGCATCGGACCAGAGCGATGCCAGCGTTCCCGTGTCCGGGTCGAGGCGACACAACCCTCGTTCTGGTGGTTCGCTGCGGGCCGGATCGTAACGGGGGAACGTCGTGACCGTTGGATGGGGATTGTCCGCAGCAACATGCGGTGTCCGGAGCATGCATCCGATATCTTTGCGCCCGACCTCTTGTCCGGACACGACGTCGAAGAGATGCAGGATGCCCTTCCATGTTGCCACGAGATATCGCCCGTCACGCAAGACGACGCCGCGATCCCCCTCACTGCTCGACTGCGCCTGCCAGACGACGGAACCGGTTTCCGTATCGACACACAGATGCTGCCCGCGCGTGTTCGTCGCGATCACCCGGCCCGCGCCCGGCACCTCCAGCAGATGATTGGGGTGTCGGAGGTTCACCGACCAGAGGTGGATGGCGCCCGGCACCGCCCGCTCGCCCTCCGTCAGCCTCCAGCCCTCCACCCGGCCGCGCGTCATGACAACAAGCGTTCGCCCGCCCTGCGCGAAGAATGCGTTCCAGATCGACTTGCGCAGTTTCATCGCCCGCCCGCCGACAATCCGAACGGGACCACCAGCACATTGCGCAACCGCAAAAGCCTCACCGTCCAGCTTGGGAAATCTGCGATGATCTCCGCCGCGGGGCGCACCGCCAGCGGAGAGGCGACAGCATGGCAGTCAAGGAAATCGCCCGGTTTCCACAGCGCGCTCAGGTGGCTGCCTCCGGACAGGCTGACGGATGTGATGCGGGCCATCAGCGCGGCTTCGACTTGACCGCGCGGTTGACCATCTTGCTGAACGCCTTGGCCTTGCGGCGCGACATCGCAAGGTCGGCGGAGTTATGCGCGTCCTCTGCAGCCAGTTTCTTCCACCGTGCCAGACGCCCCGGATCGAAGTCGCCCGCCTCCAGCGCCGCCCGCACGGCGCAGCCCGGCTCCGTCTCGTGCGCGCAGTCGTTGAACTTGCAGGTCCGGGCGAGGTCCGACAGGTCGGCGAACACCTCCTCGATCCCCGCCGCCACGTCGGTCAGTTGCAATTCCCGCATTCCCGGCGTGTCGAGGACGGCGAACCCAGCTGGCACGACATACAATTCGCGCCGGGTCGTCGTGTGGCGCCCTTTCGCGTCATTCTCCCGGATCGCCCCCGTCGCGACTTCCGATGACCCGGACAGCGCGTTCACGAGCGTGGACTTTCCGACACCGGACGAGCCGAGGAATGCAACCGTGCGCCCCGGCCTGCACCACGCCGACAGTTGCGCCGAGACATCGCCGCCCTTCGCGTTCACGGCGACCACCGGCACCGCGCCGGAAATCGCCTGCGCCTGTTCGATGAACGGCGTGGCATCGGCCAGATCGGGCTTGGTCAACAGGATGACGGGATCGGTGTCGGCATCGAAGGCCAGTGCCAGATACCGCTCCAGCCGCGCGACATTGAAATCGGCGTTGCATGAGGTGACGACGAAGGTGGTGTCGATGTTGGATGCGATCAGCTGGACCGACCGGTCATGGCCCGGCGCGCGGCGCTTCACGAGGCTTTTGCGATCCAGCGGCCCACCGGCGATCGTTCCCCCCGCGCCCATCAGCATCCAGTCACCCACCGTCACCCCGGCAAGCGGCGGCAACATCGCATCGACCCCGTCGCCCGCGACCAGAAGCCCGGCACGGTCCACCCGGATCACACGCACCGGCGGTGTCGCGATCAGGGTATCGGCGTCGATCTGCTGGGCGAAGAACGGCTGCCAGCCGAGCGCCGACAGCGGGGAGACCGCCTTTGGCGCGCCCGTCGATCCGGGCAGGAACTGGGAGTAGTCCCGAGTCATGACGGCTTGATCCTGTGGATGGACAGCAGATGGCAGACTTGCAGAAAAACGCAAGGCGCGCGGCGTCAACGCCCCATTTCCTGCTCGAGCCGCAGGCGCGCTACGCCTTCGTTGCGATCCGCCGCGCGCTGATCCGACAGGGCCCCCCGCACGAAGGTAAGATGCGCTTCCACGGCGGCCTTCGCCGCCTCGCCGTCGCGGACCTGAAGCGCCTCGTTTATCGCCCGGTGCTGATCGAGCAGCATGTCGCGGGTGGCGCGCTGCTTGAACATGACGGAGCGGTTGTAGAACACGCCCTCCCGCAGCAGATCCATCATCGACCGCATCATGTGGAGCATGATGACGTTGTGGCTGGCCTCGACGATGGCCATGTGGAAATCCGCATCCAAGGCGGCCTCCTCGGACGGATCGCGCTTGCCATGCGCCGCCTCCATCTTGCGAAAGATCGTGTCGACCAGGGCCAGATCGGTGTCCGACCCCTTGCGCGCGGCGCGCGCGGCGGCCAACCCCTCCATATCCTGCCGGAAAGCGATGTAGTCGAAAAGCGCATCTTCCTGACTGGCGAAAAGCCGGATCAGCGCGGGCGAGAATGCCGATCCCAGAACATCTGCCACGAAAATCCCCGAGCCTGCCCGGGTCGCGAGCAATCCCCGCGCCTGCAACTCCGAGACCGCTTCGCGCAGCGAGGGGCGGGACACGGCAAGGCGCTCCGACAATTCCCGCTCCGATGGCAGGCGGTCACCGGGCCGCAGGATGCCGCGCAGGATAAGGTTCTCGATCTGGCGCACGACGGCTGAGGCGAGTTTCTCTGCCTCGATGGTCTGGAATGGCATGGGCGCGCCCTATCTGGAATTGGTCAGAATATATGACCACGGACCCCACCTGCCAAGCTGCAAACGCCGGTGCCGGTATCCGCCTCGCCGAAGCCATCGCACTGAACCGGCCGGCAGGGTCGCGTGGCAAGCCAACATGAGCGCCAAGGCAGCAGATCGGCCGGGAACCCGTGCCAGACGCGGATCGCAGTGCAGCGCGGACAAACCGCTTTTCTATCAAGGACACAAGCCAGCGCGAACATCACGGCCAGGCAGGTTCTGGCAAGGTCGGGCGCATCGACCTTTCCGGACATGCGGACGCCCGCCAAAGACCTCCGGCGGGCGTCGTGTCGGACAGGGGACGGCGGCTCAGCGGGTCGGCGTGATGACGATGTCCACCCGACGGTTCTGCTGACGGCCTTCCGGGGTGTTGTTCGTGGCAATCGGCGACGATTCCCCGCGCCCGATGGACTGGATCCGGGCGCCCGAGACGCCGGTTTCCAGCAGGATGCCGGACACGGCGCGCGCGCGACGCTCCGACAGATCCTGATTGTAGGCGGCGGAGCCGTCGCTGTCGGTATGGCCGATGACCTGAACCGTCGTGTCCGGATATTGCTGGAGGTTCCGGCCCAGGGCGCGCAGGTCGCCCTGCAGGTCGGCCCGCAGGTTCGCGCTGTCGGTCGAGAACAGGATATCCTGCGGCATCGTGACGATCAGTTGGCTGCCGGTGTTGTTGATGATGATCCTGTCGTCACCCAACTGGTTGCGCAGATCGGCGGCCTGCCGGTCCAGCGAATTGCCGATTGCGGCACCGATACCGGCGCCGATGGCACCGCCGATCACGGCTTTCTCCAGGTCACGGTCGTTGGCGAGGCCGCCAAGCGCGGCGCCGGCAATACCACCGATGACGGCGCCATTGGCGGTGCGGTTCGGACCACCGTCAGGGGCCGTCACGCAAGCCGACAGGGAGAGGGCGGCGGCGACGCCGAGAATGAGGGGGGTCTTGATCAGGGTCATGGTCTTCTTTCCGAATGGACAGCCGAAATGCTTCCGGCGCTTAACGCATGCCGCGCGATCCTGTTCCAGCGACGACGTGGCGCAAACCGGGGATCGGCGATGCTCCGCCCGCAGATGCGCCTCCCATCGACGATAGGCAATAACACAAGCGGTCAACCGGCCTCGGCACGGCTGCTTTCCCAGGCCAGCATGGCGCGCTTGACCGGCAGGCCCCAATGGTAGCCGCCGAGTCCCCCCGACTTCCGCAACGCCCTGTGACAGGGGATCAGCCAACTGACCGGGTTGCGCCCGACGGCGGTGCCCACGGCCCGTACGGCGCGGGGGTTGCCGATGCGCGTGGCGATATCACCATAGGTCGTCACATGACCGGACGGAATTTCCATCAGCGCCTCCCAGACCTTGATCTGGAACGGCGCTCCGATCAGATGCAGCCGCGCCTCACCCGCGCCGCGAAACAGATCGGAGGCCAGGGATGCGACGGCCGCGTGGTCTTCGACGAAGGTCGCCTCCGGCCAGCGCCCTTTCAGATCGGCCATCGCCGCCGCGCACCCGGTCTCGGCGGCGAATGCGGTGCCGCAGATACCCCGGTCGGTCGCCATCACCAGCAAGTCGCCGAACGGGCTGTCGATCCAGCCGAACCGGATTGCGAGGCCTGCGCCGCCGCGCGCGTAATCCCCCGGCGACATGGCCTCCCAGCGCAGGAACAGATCGTGCAACCGGCCTGTGCCCGACAATCCGGCGGAAGCGGCGGCATCGAAGACCGTCGCGCGCTGCTGCAACAGGGCCTTGGCATGGCCCAACGCCAGATACTGCTGGAACCGCTTCGGGCTGACCCCGGCCCAGGCGCTGAACACGCGCTGGAAATGGGCGGGACTCATGTGCATCTCCGCCGCCAGCGCATCCAGCGACGGCGGGGCGTCGGCATGGGCGTCGATCAACTCGATCGCACGCCGCATCGTCGCGTAGTGATAGCTGGTGCTCAGGTCTGTCTGCGCGGCGGCGGCCATGTCGATCCCTCCGGTGTCAGACCTCGACGATAGGTCGTCCCCGCGCGCGCCGCGACCCGCTTCTTGCGCCTTCGTCCCCGCACCGGACGCGAAACCGGATCACGTCCGACACGGATCACCCGTAGATCACCCGT
>JBARXR010000223.1:0-2860 GCA_049647445.1 Jannaschia sp.
CTTCAGAACAGGGTGAGCTGGTCGCCCGCGCGGGGCGGCACGCGAAACAGGTCGCTGCGCAGGGCGGGCAGTTTCCACGCAAGGCCGAGGCTGGCGCAGGCGCGGTGGAAGCGTTGTTGCAGCAGGTCGGCGTGGACGCCCCGGCCCCGCATCCGGGTTCCGAAGCCCGCGTCGTAGAGTTTGCCGCCGTGGAATTCCCGCACGCGGTTCAGGACCTTGCGGGCGCGGTCGGGCGTGTGGGTGCGCAGCCATTCCTCGAACAGGGGGGCCACCTCCAGCGGCAGGCGCAGGGGGATCATGCTGGCGGCCCGGGCGCCCGCGTCTCGGGCGGCCCGGAGAATCGCCTCCACCTCGTGATCGGTCAGGCCGGGAATGACCGGCGAGACCATGACGCGGACGGTCACGCCTGCGCGGGCCAGCGTCTCGATGGCTTTCAGGCGGCGCGAGGGGACCGGCACGCGCGGCTCCAGCTTGCGGGCCAGATCGTCGTCGAGGGTCGTCACCGACAGCCCGACGCGGCACAGCCCGGGCCCCATGTCGGTCAGAATGTCGATGTCGCGTTCCACCAGCGTGCCCTTGGTGGTGATCGCGACGGGGTGGCGGTGGTCGCGCAGCACCTCGAGCAGGCCACGCATGATGCGGCGGTCGCGCTCGATCGGCTGGTAGGGATCGGTGTTGGTGCCGATGGCGATGACGGCGGGCGCGTAGGACGGGCTGGCAAGCTCGCGCGCCAGGGCCGCGGGCGCGTTCGGGCGGGCGATCAGCCGCGTCTCGAAATCGAGCCCGGGAGACAGCCCGAGGTAGGCATGCGACGGCCGCGCGAAGCAATAGATGCAGCCGTGCTCGCAACCCCGGTAGGGGTTCACCGACCGGTCGAACCCGAGGTCGGGCGAGGTGTTGCGGGTGATCGCGCGGCCCAGGACCTCGTCGCGGACCTGGGTCCGGGGACGGGCCGGCAGGGGCACGTCGCGGGTATAGGGATCGAACCGGCTGGCGGCGTTCGAAAGCGCCCCCCGGGTGGGGATCGCGGCGGTCGGCGACGGAGACGATGGGGTGTCGAGCATGAGAACATAAGTAGAACATTTGCAGCGGTCGCGCAATATGGTCGCGCGGTGCGCCCCCGATGTCGCTTTCCGCATTGTCCACCCGGCGCGACCGGCCCAGATGAAATCAGCTACCAGAGGTGAAATCCATGTCCGACGAAGACGATATCATCCTTGCCGACCTGCCCGACGAAGAGCTTGTCGCGCAGATGTACGACGATCTCTATGACGGCCTGCGGGAAGAAATCGAGGACGCGGTCGGCATCCTCCTGGACCGGGGGTGGGAGCCTTACGACATCCTGACCAAGGCGCTGGTCGGCGGCATGACGATCGTCGGCAACGACTTTCGCGATGGCATCCTGTTCGTGCCCGAGGTCCTGCTGGCGGCGAACGCGATGAAGGGCGGCATGGCGATCCTGAAGCCGCTGCTGGCCGAGACCGGCGCGCCGACCATCGGCAAGATGGTGATCGGCACGGTCAAGGGCGACATCCACGACATCGGCAAGAACCTCGTGTCGATGATGATGGAGGGCGCGGGCTTCGAGGTCGTGGACCTTGGCATCAACAATGCCGTCGACAGTTATCTCGATGCGCTGGCCACCGAAAAGGCGGACATCCTCGGCATGTCGGCCCTGCTGACGACGACGATGCCCTACATGAAGGTCGTGATCGACACGATGATCGAGCGCGGCATTCGCGACGATTACACGGTCCTGGTCGGCGGCGCGCCCCTGAACGAGGAGTTCGGGCGCGCGATCGGGGCCGACGCCTATTGCCGCGATGCCGCCGTCGCGGTCGAGACGGCAAAGGACTACATGGCGCGCAAGCACAACCAGCGGGCGGCGGGCTGAGGGGTCCGGTGGCGACCACGGTCATCGAGATCATGGTCGCCGGCCCCGGCGATGCCGCGCTGCTGGACGACTGCCATCGGGGCGTCTTCGACGACCCGCCCCGCCGCGACCTGACCGAAAGCTACCTCGCCGACCCAAGGCTGCACCTCGTCCTCGCGCGGGACGCGGACCGGGTCGTCGGGATGTGTTCCGGCGTCCATTACCACCATCCCGACAAGCCGCCGCAGATGTGGATCAACGAACTTGGCGTCGCAGGTCCGTGGCGCCGCCGCGGCATCGCGACGGATCTCGTCGCGCGTCTCTCTGCGCTTGCGGCACAACTTTCGTGCACCGAGATCTGGGTCGTGGCGGACCCGACCGAGATGGCTGAAGGGTTCTGGTCCTCGCTCGGCTGGAGGCGGACGGGCGACCGCCTCGCCATGTTCACCGGCGTTCCGGGATGAGCCGGGTCCCGACCGTCATGCGCGCCTGGCTTCTGACCGGGCATGGCGGTCCGGAGATGCTGTCCTGGAGGACGGATGTGCCGGTGCCCCGCCCCGCCGCGGACGACGTGCTGATCCGGGTCGGGGCATCGAGCGTGAACAACACCGACATCAACACGCGGATCGGCTGGTATTCCAAGGCGGTGACCGGCGGCACGGATGACGTGGCGACGCCCGCGGATGCGGATGCCGGATGGGCCGGATCGGCCCTGCGCCTGCCGCGCATTCAGGGGGCGGATTGCTGCGGGCGGATCGTCGCCGTGGGCGCGGATGTTCCCGACGGCCGGATCGGAGAGCGGGTTCTGGTGCGCGCCCTGCAGCAGCGCGGTTCGGCCCCCGTATGGACCTTCGGGAGCGAATGCGACGGAGGGGTCGCCGATTATGCCGTCGCCCGGGGCAGCGATGCCCTGGCGGTGACGTCGGACCTGCCGGACACGACCCTTGCGGCCCTGCCCTGTGCTTTCGGAACGGCGCAGGGGATGGT
>JBARXR010000224.1:0-3303 GCA_049647445.1 Jannaschia sp.
GCTGTGCGCCGGGTGCGGATCCAAGGTCACGGGAGATGCGCTGTCGCGGGCGCTGTCCCGTCTGCCGCAGAACAGCCGCGCCGATGTCCTGTCGCGTCCCGGCGACGACGCGGCCGTCCTTGACCTCGGGGCGCGTCGCCAGGTCCTGACGACGGACCACCTGCGCGCCTTCACCGCAGACCCGGAGCTTTTCGCGCGCATCACCGCCGTGCATGCCCTGGGCGACGTCTGGGCCATGGGGGCCTTGCCTCAGGCCGCCCTTGCCAACGTCATCCTGCCGCGCATGGCCGAGCGCCTGCAATCCCGCACCCTCGCACAAATCCTGCACGCGGCAGCCGATGTCTTCAGCGCCGCCGGGGCCGATCTTGTGGGGGGTCATTCCACCATGGGGGCCGAGATGACGTTGGGCTTTACCCTGACAGGCCTGACCGACGGCATGACGATCGGCCATGACGGGGCCCGCGCGGGCGATGCGATCGTGCTGACCCGTCCTGTCGGGACCGGGGCCGTCCTCGTGGCGGAAATGGCGGGCCGCGCGCGGGGTGCGGATGTGATGGACATGCTGCACGCCATGGCGCGCCCGCAAGGCGATGCGGCGGCCATCCTCCGGGACGCACATGCCATGACGGACGTGACCGGCTTTGGCCTCGCGGGACACCTCGGCGCACTCTGCCTGGCCAGCGGCCTGACCGCGCGCCTCGAGCTCTCGGCCATCCCGGTTTACGCCGGCGCAATCGCGGCGGTCGAGGCCGGACATCTCTCGGTCCTGCACGCAGCCAACCGTCGCGCCGCCGCGGTCAGCGGGGGCACCGGTCCCGTCGCGACCTTGCTGCATGACCCGCAGACTGCGGGGGGCCTGCTCGCCGCCGTGTCGCCCGCGCAAGTCGATGACCTTTTGGTCGCCCTGCGCGCCGCCGGGCATACCGGCGCACGGATCGGCACGTTCGCCAAGGGCCCGCCCGTCATCCGCGCCGTTTGATCCGGGTTCGTTCGGCCCGGAATGTCCTGCGACCGATGGGCGGACGGGCCACCCGTCGTCTCACTCCAAGCGGGTTCCGGCAAGGGCAAGAACCTGCTCGGCGGCCCGCGCCAGATCGGCGTGCTCCAGCCCCGGCAGGGTGACCACCCCCAAGCCTTGCCGCTCGGCCCGTGCCGGACGCCGGTAGCGCGGGTCGTAGTGCTCGCCGATCAGCCCCTCCGCCAATTCGGCAAACGCCCCGGAACGCGCCAGTTCATGCCAGCCCGCGATCCGGTCGCGCGAATGATACGGACGCAGGGCGTCTATCCGGCGCGCAAGCAGGTCCGGATCCGCCGTCAGGTCGGGATACGTGGTTGTCAGGAACCGCGCACGCGCGGCCAGCGGCACATCCATCCGGATCACCGGGGCCGACGCCATCGCCTTCCAGAGAGACGGTGGCACGCGCACGTCGCCGATGGCATTGCTTTCGGCCTCGAAAAAGACCGGCTTCGCGGGGTCGATCCTGCGCAGGGCCTGCGCCAGACGCGACTCGAACATTTTCTGTGACGGCTGTGCGTCCGACCAGCCGCCGAAATTCGACCCGCGGTGGTTCGCGAGCGCTTCGAGGTCGACAACCTGCGCGCCCGCCCGGTCCAGATGCGCCAGAAGCTGCGTCTTGCCGGTCCCCGTGCCGCCTTCGATCAGCACCGGGCAAAGGGCCAATGTCTCCTCGTAGAGCATGGCACTGACCAGCCGCCGGTACTTGCGATAGCCGCCATCGATCACCTCCACGCGCCAGCCGATCTGGCTCAGGATCGAGGCGAAGGAGCCGGACCGCTGCCCACCGCGCCAGCAATAGACGAGGGGGCGCCAGCCGCCGTCCCGGTCTGCCAGGGGACCTTCGATATGTGCCGCTGCGTTGCGTGCGACGAGCGCGGCCCCGACCTTGCGGGCCAGAAACCGATCTTCCTGCACATAGATCGTGCCGACACGTGCCCGCTCGTCATCCGACAGGACCGGCAGGTTGATCGCCCCGGGAATGTGATCCTCGGCGTATTCGGCGGGCGCGCGCACGTCGATCATCTCATCGAAGGGCAACGTCGCGTCGGGAAGGGCGGACAGGGTGAAGGCCATGAGCGCGGGTGGACCACCATGGCGCGCAAACGTCAATCGGGCGCGTTCCGGTTGCTTGCGAAGGACGCGAGGCACGCCGCGGGGTCAGCCGCCCGCGGGCGACAGGTCGGGCGCGTTTCGGGATCGCGTCGACCGTGGCGACCGGGCCTTGCAGGTCAGGGTCGAGCCGTGGAGCCCTTAAAGACGGGCGGCAAGCCAGCGCAGGGCCGCGAAATAGCCTTCGATGCCCAGACCGGCGATGACCGCCTCCGCGCGCCCGCTGACGAACGAGTGATGCCGGAACGCCTCGCGCTTGTGGATATTGGAGATATGCACTTCGACCACCGGACCCTCGAAGGCAGACAATGCATCGAGGATCGCGATCGACGTGTGACTGTATGCGCCGGGGTTGATGACGATGCCGTCATGCGTCGTGCGCGCCTCCTGTATCCAGTCGACAAGCTGTCCCTCGTAGTTCGACTGCCGAAAGGTCAAATCGGCCAGGTTCAGGTCACGGGCTTTCGCCTCCACGTCCGCCAGGGTGTCGGCGCCATAGATATGCGGCTCCCGCGTGCCCAGAAGGTTCAGGTTCGGGCCGTTCAGGATCAGGATCTTCGCCATGGGCTGCCTCCGCGCTGTGCCTGCCTTAGCCCAGGGGTGCCCGGGTGTTCAACAGGCCCGACAACTCGGCCCTGAACCGGGCCAAGTGCCAGGCAATGTGTGCGCGTGTGACCAGAAGTGCCCGGCATCCGCGCGACTCTGCAAACCCGTGGCAGACGTTTTTCCGCTCCAGTCCGGTTCGGGGGGCGAATGCACCGCTGACTGTTTGAGAGCGCGCGCGTCTGTGGTGACGTGGCGATCGCCGAAAAATTGACTTATCAAGATATATAATTGCCTATTCTGACCTGATCGTTCGCAAAAAATATCACTTACCACGCATTTCTACGCCCGGCAGTACCACGCACGCAGGATTGGACGGACGCCCCGGCAACCGCTGATGTGCGTTGCCAGGCGCTTGGCCCATGGATCCTCGCGGCAGGATTTCGGGACCGAAATGGCGCGGTCTGGCGGACGACAGGATCGAGAGGTGAAAGTCTTGCCCCGGCTGTGGGCCTGCGCCAAGAATCCCGATAGGGATCGGGACGGTGCAGTCGGGGGCCGAAAAGACGCGGTGGAAGGGGCGGCACAATCGCCGCCCCGAACCCTCATTCAACCGTGATCGTGATGACCTC
>JBARXR010000225.1:0-5407 GCA_049647445.1 Jannaschia sp.
ATTTCCAGCCAGGTGTCGCGGTGGGGCCGCGCAACCAGGGTGATCGTGCCGGGACCCGACCCGATGGCGTCGCGGGCATTCAGGATCAGGTTCAGCAGCGCATCGCGCAGGGCGTCCGGATCGAGCAGCACAGGCTCATCCAGGCCATGGACACGGGTGTCCAGGGCGATGCCCCGGGGCAGCGAGGCGCCGCCCAGCGTCGCCATCTCGGACCAGAGCGCGCGCAGGTCGACGGCCCGCGGCTGCAGATCACGCGGACCCGACAGGCCGGAAATCTGGTCGATGAGGCTGCCACCCCGCGTGGCCGCCACCCCGATGGCCTGCACCGCGTCGCGGGCGGCGGGGGGCAGGTCGATCTGCGACAACCGGTCGGTGAGGCCGAGGATGACGGTCAGGAGATTGGCGAAGTCATGCGCCATGCCGGAGGTCAACTGGGCCGCGACCTGACGGCCCGCCGCCTGCGCCAGCGCCGCGCGGGCCTGGGCCTCCTCGGTGACGTCCATCGACAGGGCATAGAGGCCGATCACTTCGCCCGCGGGCCCCGTGTCGGGGGTGAAGCTGACGCGGATCCGTCGACCCGACGGATCGTGGGTCATCTCAAACACCGGGGACGCGCCGCCCAGAGCCGCGTCGAGATGCGGTGCGATGACGGCGAAGGGACCCGCGCCGAGGGCTTCCTCCATGCGCAGGCCGACGATATCGGCGCGCGCGCCGGGAAAGACGGCGGCGAGGCGGCGGTTCGAGAAGGTGTAGCGCCGGTCGCGGTCCAGTCGGGCGATATGGGCGGGCAGCATCTCGGTGGTCAGGCGGATGCGGGCGGCCATCTCGGTCGCCTCGAAGCGGGCCTCCGACAGGGCGGCATTGGTGGCGGCAAGCTGGCGGTTGGCCAGCGCGACTTCCTCCGCGCGGGCCAGCAACTGGTCCGACAGAACTTCGGAGCGTGCGCGCAACAGACGCTCCTGCGTCTTGATGGCGGTGATGTCGGTATAGACGGTGACCCAACCGCCCTCGGGCAGGGGCGAGCCCTCGACCGCGATCACCTGCCCGTTGGGGCGGCGCCGTTCGAGATAATGCGGCTCGAACGCGCGCGCCTGGGCCACGCGCTCCGCCACCATTGCGTCGACGTCGGTGGCCGGGCCGTATTCGCCGCGCTCGATCAGATGGCGGATGGTTTCGGCAAAGCTCACGCCGGGGCGGGTCAGGCCATCGGGCAGATCGAACATGGTGGCATACATCCGGTTGCACACCGCAAGCCGCAGGTCGGCGTCATAGATCGACAGCGCCTGCCCGATCAGGTTCAGGCCCGCCTGCGTCATTCGGGCCGTGGTCGTTGCCGGCCTGTCCGCCATGTCGGTCCTCCCTTGGGCGGACGGTATCAGAGCAGGGCCGCGCGGCAAGCGTCTCGGCGGCGCGCGTCGAAGTCGCGGCACCCGGCGGTCGGGCGGACATGATCCGGATCATATGCGCAACGGGCCGGAGGGGCGTAGGGTGTCGGCACGTATCCACAGACCCGGAGTGTCCCATGCATCCCAGATTTCTGACCGCAGGCCTGTCCTGTATCCTGTGCCTTCCCCTGCCCGCCCTTGCCCAGCATGCAGGGCATAGTGGCCATCAGGGAGCCGCGACCCTCTCCGAGCCCGGACAGGGGGCGTTCGCGGCCCTGTCGGAAGTCGTGACCGTGCTGGAAGCGGACCCGGAGACGGATTGGGCAAAGGTGGATCTGGACGGGCTGCGCGCGCATCTGATCGACATGGACCGGCTGGTGACCGACGCGACCGTGACGGTCATTGCGGTTCCGGGCGGGTTGCGGGCGGACGCGACGGGCGAGGGGGCGGTGCTGGACACGGTACGCCGTATGGTTCCCGCCCATGCCGCGCAGTTGCGGGCCGACACGCGGTGGACCGTCACGGCAGAGGAGGAGGGCACGTCGGTCGTTCTGACGGTCACAAGCGACGACCCGGCGGTGACGGCCCGGATCCGCGGGCTGGGGTTCTATGGGCTGATGGCCAGCCAGGACCATCACCGGGTGCATCACATGGCCATCGCACGCGGCGTCCCGCCGCAGGGCCACTGAACGGCTTGTTCGCGTCTTTCGGGCGACCTACGTCTCCCAGTGTATTCGAAAGGGAGCAGACTGCCATGCCCGACCGCCGCCACGTCCTGTCGCTTCTCGCCGCCGCCGCATCCTTTAATGTCGGTGCGACCCGTGCCTGGGCTGCGGGATCCGTCGCGATGCATGTGCACAAGAGTCCGGGCTGCGGATGCTGCGAAGGCTGGGCCGATCTTGCCAGATCCGCAGGATACGACGTTACGGTGACCGAGATGGCGGATGTCGACGCGACCAAGGACGGTCTTGGGGTGCCGGACGCCCTGTGGTCCTGCCACACCGTGGAGGTCGGCGGCTATGTCCTGGAAGGGCATGTGCCGTTCGAGGCCGTCGCAGCCCTGCTGGCCGACCGGCCCGACGTGGCGGGATTGGCCGTGCCGGGGATGCCGATGGGATCGCCGGGCATGGGAAATGACCCGGCGGCGCGGTTCGACGTGCTGGCCTGGGGCGGCGCCGCGGGGGACGGGTCGATCTATTATCGCGCGGGAACAGCGGACCCCCTCGCGGACTGACCGCAGAAGGGCGCGTGGAACGGGCGACGGTATGGGGCGTTGAGATGGGACGTCTTGCAGTTCCAAGGATTTCCCGATGCCCGACACCCATGCCTCGAACGCCGGATACGCGCGCTTCTTCGCGATGATCGGCACCTCTACCGCCGTCATGTTCGGCTTGATGTATCTGAACACCTTCGCGCTCGATCACGTGTTCTTCAGCCAGACGCGACTGTGGATGGCCCTCTATATGGGCGCGGTAATGGCGGTCGTGATGCTGGCTTTCATGCTGGGGATGTACGCGAACCGGACGGCGAACATCGCGATCTTCGCGGGGGCGGCGCTGGTGTTCGGCGCATCGCTCTGGCTGGTCCGCAGTCAGCAGACCGTGGGTGACGTTGCCTGGATGAAGGCGATGATCCCGCATCATTCGATTGCAGTGCTGACCAGTTCGCGCGCGACCCTCTCCGATCCGCGCGTCCAGGCCCTCGCCGAGGCGATCGTCGATGCACAGGTGCGCGAGATCGAGGAAATGAAGGCCTACATCGCGGATATCGAGGCAAATGGGGATGCCCCGCCGGGAACGCCGCGCCGGATGCCCTGACACGAAGATCCCGTTACATTTCGTTAGGAGTCAGAAACATCCCTGAAGGAATCGTCGCGCATCGTTGCGGGCGGAGCGGTGCGCCCGGGGAGGGGCGCGCCGGGGAGAGCAGATCATGAGCCAGAGCGACCTGAGGACCATTCCGGACTTCCTCGACCGCAACGCAGCGCAGTTCGGCGCCGCCCCGGCCTACCGCGAGAAGGAATTCGGCATCTGGCAGGAGTGGACCTGGACGGATGCCAAGGCCGAGATCGAGGAGACGGCCCTCGGCCTGATCGCGCAGGGGATCGAGATCGGAGAGCATGTGGCCGTGATCGGACGCAATCGCCCGCAGCTCTACATGGCCATGGTCGCGGCACAATGCGCGGGGGCGATCCCGGTGCCGCTCTATCAGGACGCGGTGGGCGAGGAGATAGCCTATGTCCTGGGCCATTGCTCGGCCCGCTTCGTGATCGCCGCCGATCAGGAGCAGGTCGACAAGGTCGAGGAGGTCCGCGAACGCATCGAAGGGCTGCGCCATATCATCTATCTGGACGGTCGCGGCCTGCGGAAATACGACCATTCTGTCATGTCATCCATGGAGACGCTGCGCCAGAAAGGCCGCGGCGCCGACCGGGGTGAGTTGGACCGCAGGCGGGCGCAGCAGACCGGGGCCACGACCTGCGTGATGCTCTATACCTCCGGGACGACGGGGCGGCCGAAGGGGGTGGTGCTGAGCCATGACAACATCGTCTCGACCTCCCGCGCCTCGTCCGAGTTCGACCGGCTGCGGCAGACGGACGAGGTTCTGGCCTATCTGCCGATGGCATGGGTCGGGGATTTCATCTTTTCCATCGGTCAGGCGATGGTGACGGGGTTCTGCGTCAACTGCCCCGAGAGCGCCGACACGATCATGCAGGACCTGCGCGAGATCGGGCCGACCTATTATTTCGCCCCGCCGCGCGTGTTCGAGACGCAGTTGACCAACGTGATGATCCGGATGGAGGATGCGGGCGCGTTCAAGCGCGGGCTTTTCCAGCGGGCGATGGCCCATGCCAGGGCGATCGGGCCGAAGCTGCTCGACGGGGAGCCGGTGGGGTTTCTGGACCGGCTGAAATACCGGATCAACGAAGTGCTGGTGTTCGGGCCGCTCAAGAACACGCTGGGCCTGAGCCGGGTGCGCGTCGGCTATACCGCCGGTGAGGCCATCGGGCCGGAGTTGTTCGATTTCTACCGCTCCATCGGGATCAACCTGAAGCAGCTTTACGGCCAGACGGAGGCCTCGGTCTTCATCACCCAGCAGAAGGACAACGAGGTGCGCTCGGACACGGTGGGCACCCCGACGCCGGGGGTGGAACTTCGGATCGCGGAGTCGGGCGAGGTGTTCTATCGCTCGCCCGGGTCGTTCGTGGAGTATTTCAAGAACCCCGAAAGCACGGCGTCCACCAAGGACCCGGAGGGATGGGTCGCGACCGGCGATGCGGGCTTCATCGAGGACGGCACGGGTCACCTGCGGATCATCGACCGCGCCAAGGACGTCGGGAAAATGGCGGACGGGGCGCTGTTCGCGCCGAAGTTCGTGGAGAACAAGCTGAAGTTCTATCCGGATATCTACGAGGCGGTTGTGTTCGGCAACGGGCGGGATCGCTGCGTGGCCTTCATCAACATCGACCTGACGGCGGTGGGCAATTGGGCCGAGCGCAACAACATCGCCTATGGGTCCTATCAGGAGTTGGCGCAGCATCCGCGCGTGCTGGCCACGATCACGGGCCACGTCGAGGCGGTGAACAAGCTGGTGGCGGAGGACGAGATGCTCGCGGGCTGCCAGATCCACCGGTTCCTGGTGCTCCACAAGCAACTGGATGCCGACGACGAGGAGATGACGCGGACCCAGAAGGTCAAGCGCCGGACTATCGAGGAGAAGTATGCCGACCTGATCGAGGGTCTCTATTCGGGCGTGGATGAGGTCTATACCGAGACGGAGGTGACGTATGAGGACGGGCGCAAGGGCAAGATCAAGGCGACCGTGAAGATGTGCGATGCCGCTGTGGTCGCCGTGGAGGTGAAGACGTTGGAGGCGGCAGAGTGACCATACTCTCGCCCTTATTTGCTGTAAGCCGCACGAGGCATGTGGGAACTCTCTCTACTCGTCGCAAACGCTACCAGACTCATCGAGCGGTTGATCCAGCCGCTCTCGCTGTGGCGCGTTGTACTTCCGTTCGCGGC